>JAYUAH010000827.1:0-2772 GCA_043741415.1 Betaproteobacteria bacterium | reverse complement strand
GCGAATATTAAAATGGCTTTGCCGCTGTCAACGGCCAGTGTGCGCGCGAGTTGCGCCGCGGCGAATCCCGCGCGCTCCATCAGCGGTAGTTGCACGTGGCGCGCTTCAATGCGGCGTATATCTGCCGTCAGGTAGAGCGGGGTGCCGTTACCAATTGTCACTTGCATGGTGCGTTCAAGTGTAGCGGAAAAGCGGTGTAAAATACGAATTTACAGAGTCTGTATACCGATGATTCTGCACCTCCGAGGCCGTCGCGCCCTCTCCGAATTTCGCCTCGCGAAACTTCTGCAGTCTGTAGCCGCATCACTACCGTCACTCACGCTGCATGCCGAATTTTGGCATTTCGTCGAGACCGAACGCGCGCTGGATGCCGCCGAGCAGCAGCGGCTGGCGCAAATCCTGACCTACGGCCCGGCCACGCACGACGGCGTTGCGCAGGGCGAGTTGCTGCTGGTGACACCGCGACCGGGTACGATTTCGCCGTGGTCTTCAAAGGCCACGGACATCGCACATCATTGCGGTCTCGAAGCGGTGCGGCGCATCGAACGCGGCACGGCGTTTTGGATTAACGGCGTGGCGCGCGACGCGGCGCTTGGCGTACTGGCGCCGCTGATCCACGACCGTATGACCGATGCCGTGTTTACCGCGATGACAGATGCGCATCAGTTGTTCCGGCATTTCAAACCGAAGCCGCTCACCACGGTGGATATTCTCGGCGGCGGCGCGCAAGCGTTGGCGCGGGCCAATCGCGATATGGGACTCGCGTTGTCGGAAGACGAAATCACTTATCTCGTCGACAATTTTACACGCATCAAGCGCAACCCCACCGACGTTGAGTTAATGATGTTTGCGCAGGCGAATTCAGAACATTGCCGCCACAAAATTTTTAACGCGGATTGGGTGATCGACGACGTGGTGCAGGACCAAACGCTGTTCGGCATGATACGCACCACGCACGCGAAGCATCCGCAGGGCACGGTGGTGGCGTACTCGGACAACTCGTCGGTCATCGAAGGCGCAACGGTCGAACGGTTTTATCCGGCGCAAGACGGCACCTACCGTTTTGTCGAGGACGAAACGCATATTCTGATGAAGGTGGAGACGCACAATCATCCGACCGCGATTGCGCCGTTTCCGGGCGCGGCTACAGGTTCGGGCGGCGAGATCCGCGACGAGGGTGCGACCGGACGCGGCTCCAAGCCCAAGGCGGGCTTGACTGGATTTACGGTGTCGAATCTGCGCATCCCGGATGCCGTGCAGCCGTGGGAGATTGAATCGTACGGCAAACCAGGGCGTATCGCCTCGGCTTTGCAAATCATGCTCGATGGGCCGATCGGCGGCGCGGCCTTCAACAATGAATTCGGCCGGCCGAATCTGGCGGGCTACTTTCGCACCTATGAGCAGCGGGTAGCGGGCGAAATGCGCGGCTATCACAAGCCAATCATGATTGCGGGCGGCGTCGGCAGCATTGCCGCTCGCCACGCGTTCAAAGCCGAGCCCGACGTGGGCGCGCTGCTGATCCAACTGGGCGGGCCGGGCATGTTGATTGGCCTCGGCGGCAGTGCGGCGTCGAGCATGGACACCGGCGTAAATCAAGAAGATCTCGATTTTGATTCGGTGCAGCGCGGCAATGCGGAAATTCAGCGCCGCGCGCAGGAAGTCATCGATCGCTGTTGCGCGCTGGGCGATGCCACGCCGATTTTATCGATACACGATGTCGGCGCTGGCGGCTTATCCAATGCGTTACCGGAGATGGTGCACACCGCGGGGCGCGGCGGGCATTTCGATTTGCGCAAAATGCCGAGCGAAGAGGCGGGCATGTCGCCAATGCAAATCTGGTGCAACGAAGCGCAGGAGCGCTACGTGCTGGCGATTGCGCCGGAATCATTGCAACTGTTTGACGCGATTTGCGTGCGCGAGCGTTGCCCGTATGCGGTGGTGGGCGAGGCCACCGGCGATGGCCGGCTCACGGTGCACGATCCTGTATTCGGCAACAACGCGGTGGATATGGAGCTGAACGTGCTGCTCGGCAAGCCGCCGAAAATGACACGGCGCGTGGCGCGTGTAGCGAGAGCGCTTCCAGCGTTTGATTTTTCAACGATTGATCTCAAAGAAGCGGCGTATCGCGTATTGCGCATGCCGTCAGTGGCCGACAAAACATTTTTGATCAGCATTGGTGACCGCAGTGTGGGCGGCATGACGGCACGTGATCAAATGGTCGGGCCGTGGCAAGTGCCGGTGGCGGATGTGGCGGTGACGCTGATGGGCTTTAACACGTATCGCGGCGAAGCCTTTGCCATGGGCGAACGTACGCCGCTGGCGGTGATCAATGCACCGGCGTCGGGGCGCATGGCAGTGGGCGAGGCGCTGACCAATATTGCAGCGGCACCCATTGCCAACGTCGGCGACATCAAACTCTCGGCCAACTGGATGGCGGCTGCGGGCCATGCCGGCGAAGACGCGGCACTGTTCGACACGGTGCACGCGGTGGCGATGGAATTGTGTCCGCAACTGGGCATCAGCATTCCGGTGGGTAAAGATTCGCTGTCGATGAAGACCACATGGAACGACGGCGCGCAACGCAAGGAAGTCACTGCGCCGTTGTCGTTGATCGTCTCTGCGTTTGCGCCGGTGGTTGATGTGCGCGCCACATTGACACCGCAGTTGCGCACGGATTGCGGCGATACGGTGTTGCTGCTGGTGGATTTAGCACACGGACAACAACGCCTCGGCGGATCGGCACTGGCGCAAGCGTGGAGCGTCACGGGTGCG
>JAYUAH010000826.1:0-6545 GCA_043741415.1 Betaproteobacteria bacterium | reverse complement strand
GTTTGACGGAGAACGGTTACGTCGTCGATGTGGCCCCGACTGGAAAAGATGGCCGGCATCTGTCGACCACTCAAGACTACGCGCTGATCCTGCTCGATGTGATGCTGCCCGGCATCGACGGCTGGACGCTGCTGCGCGAACTGCGTGAGACCAAAAATACCCCGGTATTGTTTTTAACCGCCCGCGGCACGGTGGAAGACCGCGTCAAGGGTCTGGAACTGGGCGCGGATGATTATCTGATCAAGCCGTTTGCGTTCTCCGAATTGCTCGCACGGCTGCAATCCATTCTGCGCCGGGGCACGGCCCGGCAACCCGATGTGCTGAAGGCCGCCGATCTTGAAATCGATCTGCCGCGCCACCGGGCCACGCGCGGCGCCATTCGCATCAATTTGACCGCCAAGGAATTCAGCCTGCTGGCGCTGTTGCTGCGGCGCGCCGGCGAAGTGTTGTCGCGCACATTCATTGCCGAGCAGGTGTGGGACATGAATTTCGACAGCGACACCAACGTGATCGATGTGGCCGTGCGGCGCCTGCGCGCCAAGGTCGATGATCCGTTTGAGCGCAAACTGATTCACAACGTGCGCGGCGTGGGTTACGTGCTCGAAGAACGGCCGCAGTGATCAACCGGTTGGACATCACCCCCCAGTCGATGACCTATCGGCTGAGTCTTTACTTTGCACTCATCTCCCTGCTGCTCACCGCAGTCATGGGCACCTATCTTTGCTCGAGCCTGAGCAGCCGCCTCGACGAGGAACACACCAGCTTTCTGGCAAACGACATCGACGCGATTCGCAGCACGCTTGCCAAAGAAGACAACGGCGTGCTAGTCGAGGGCAACCCGCGCTGGCGCGGCATCAGCCCGATCGGCAGCCGTCTGCACATCACGATTTTTAATGATCAGAAAGGCATACTGGTCGCGGCACCCAACCTCACGTTGCCGCTGACGGCGCTGCCGCCGCCCGTGGATTTGAACCAGCGGGTCGACTATTCCGTGCCGTGGGTCTCGCCGGCGGGAAAATACTATCGCGTGGTGGCGGCATGGGCCGCGCTGGGCCAAAAGCAATCGCAAAAAGTGCTGGTGGCGTTGGCGCTGGATACCTCCATCGAGCACCGGCTGCTGATGCGTTATTACCAAGCCGTGCTGATTGCAATCATCGTGGTTGTGTGGTGCGCCGCCATTATGGGGTACTGGGTTGCACGCCAGGGATTGATGCCGATCAAGCGCATCACCACGGCGGTCAACGACATTACCTCCTCGCAACTGAATAAACGGCTTGAGCTTGCGGATGCACCGGCCGAATTAAGAGACCTCGCCACCGCCTTCAACCGCATGCTCGACCGGCTGGGCGAATCGTTCTCGCGGCTGACGCAATTTTCCTCGGACTTGTCGCACGAACTGCGCACGCCCATCAACAATCTCATGGGCGAAGCGCAGGTGGCGTTGTCCAGAGCGCGCACGGCAGACCAGTACCGCGAGGTGCTGGAGTCGAGTCTCGAAGAACTCGACCGCCTGTCGCGCATGACCGAAAATATGCTGTTTCTCGCCCGCACCGATCAGCCCGCAGCAGGCATAATCCGCGACTGGATCGATGCACGCCGCGAAGTCGAAAAGCTCGCCGAGTTCTATGAAATCATGGCCGACGAATCCGGTCTGCACATCCGTTGCACCGGCAATGCGCGAGTCTTTGCCGATCTTAGCCTGATGCGGCGCGCGATCAGCAATCTGATCTCGAATGCGTTGCGACACACGCCACGCGGTGGTGATGTTGAAGTTGCGTTGAAAGACGAGACCGATGGTTCAGCGACGATAGCGATCAGTAATGCCGGCCCCGGCATACCCGCGCAACACTTGAAGCGGATTTTTGATCGCTTCTATCAAGTCGATACATCTCGTGAGCGCTCGCGCGACGGCGTCGGTCTGGGGCTCGCCATCGTCAACAGCATCATGCGGCTGCATGGCGGTACGGTTAGCGTCAGCAGCGAGCCCGGCGCACACACGACGTTCATACTTCGCTTTCCCGTCCCCACGCACAGCACATAAAAATTTGTTTAAAATCAAATACTTACCGACCAGGTGCTGGGTGTGACGCCGGCCTCTTTCTACACCTTGCTCCAACGCTCGGTTTCTTTTTTGAGGAACACGCCGAACGCCTCCGGCGATGAGGGCGACGGTTCCGCGCCGATACCGATCAGCCGTTCGCGCATGTCGGGTTGGTTCACCAGTTTGGTGAATTCCTGATTCAGACGCGTGATCAGCGGCTTGGGCGTGTGCGGCGGTGCGAGCATGCCGATGGGCATGTAGTCCTTCGACAAATGAAAGCGGTCATACAACGTGGTGCTGATCAACTGCGTCTGGGTCGATCCACAGCGTGTAGCCGTCGGGCGCGGCGCGTGCCACCAGTTCCGCCGCGATGAGGCCAGTGGCGCCGGAACGATTGTCGACGATGATCTGCTGGCCGAGCATTTCAGTGAGCCGCGGCGAGATCACCCGCGCAATCACGTCGGAACCGGAACCTACTGCGGTGGAGGTGATGAGGCGTATAGGACGCGAGGGGTACTGATCCGCCCACGCCGTGGCGCAACTCGCGAACACCATCAAAGCAAAAATAGTTTTCATTGCGGCTTGATCCCCGCGTTGCGTATCACCCGTGTCCAACGCTCGAACTCGCTCTTCAAAAACGCAGCGAATTCCGCCGGCGTCGATGTCAACGCTTCCGCGCCCACGCCTAGCATCCGCTCTTGCACTTGCGGCAGGTTCAACACCTGGGTAAATGCGCCGTTTAATTTGTCGATGATGTCGCGCGGCGTGCCCGGCGGCGCGATCACGCCGTACCAGCCGTCCATCTCAAAGCCCGGCACAGCCGCACCGATGGTCGGTACGCCGGGCGCGAGTCTGCTCGGCCCGCGCGAACTCACCGCAAGCGCGCGCGCCCTGGCGCTTTGCAGAGTCGCGTGCAGCGTGGGGAGCGCGGAACACAATACATGCACTTGCCCGCTGCCCAATTCCGTGACCGCGAGAATGCTGCTTTTGTACGGCACATGCATCAGGTCTACGCCTGCCATGCCTTTGAACAACTCGATGCATAGATGTCCGATCGACCCTAGCCCGCCGGAGGCATACAACACTTGCCCGGGCCGGCCTTTGGCGTACGCGATCAACTCCGCAATCGTTTTCACCGGCAGTTGCGGGCTTGCGACGATCAGAAACGGTGTGGAGCCCACGCGCGACACCGGTATGAATTCCTTGTCCATGGGAAAGCGTTGATACAACACAGTGGCCAACAATTGCGTGAGCGCCGTTATGCCAATCGTATAGCCATCGGGCGCGGCCTTGGCGACGATTTCCGCCGCGAGCAAACCGCTGGCCCCCGGGCGATTGTCCACCACGATTTGTTTACCCAGCACTTCCGCAAGTTTGCCGCTGAGGATGCGCGCGACCACGTCGGAGCCGGAGGCCGCTGCCGTCGCCGTCACTAATCGTATCGGCTTGATCGGATAGGATTGCGCTGGCGCAGCCACAGCCACCACACACAGCGCTAACGTACTGAGATAGTGTAGGTATTTGATTCTATTCACTATTATGGAGGTTGGATACACACGTGACCCTATCCCCACCCTAGCCCTCTGCTCCGCTTCAAGTGTGCCCGTGCCCTTAAAGGGGAGGGAATTAAGCCACGCAACCTTGGCCGTTTTGCTTTCACGCGAACTGTTACCGATGGCCGCATTCACCCGCGGCATCACCTCGGTCGCCATCAACTCCATCGAACGATTAGCGAGCTTCGGGTCCACCCAATCCATGCCCGCATAAACGATCTCGCCGAAATCGCCGACCTGTTCGCGCAACTTTAAAATCTGGTCGACCACGCTGTTCACCGTGCCGTAGATCACCAGGTTGTCGAGCACGCGGTCTTCGGTGATTGCCGAATCAGGCTCCGACTGGTCGTGCTTGAAAATAACGTGGCGTTTGGCTTTCATCATTTTGTAGGTAATCTGTTTCCAGTAATATCGGTACGGGCTGCGCGGATCGTCGCGGCCGTAACGCTTCGCCGTGGCTTCGTCATCGGCAACAAAAATGGTGCGTGCAATGCGCCAATCTGCCGGATCAGCGACTTGGCCCACGTTGCGTTTGCCTTCGCTGTAATTCGCCCAGTGGCTGGGCAGCCATTTCGCGAACAAAAAGTTTGCCGACATCGGATGAAAATCGCGCTGCCCCATCAGCGTCACACCTTTGGAAAACGGTGCCACCACGGTGCCGACAATTTCCGGCCGCGGTTTCTGATACGGCTTGTACAGATGCCCGCGGCCGATGCTGGTATCGCGCATTTTCGCCACCGACACCTTGTAGCGGTTGTTCGGCAAATCGATGTCGTACGGCGGATCTCGCTGCCAAATTTCGAGAATGACATCGATGCACTCGGCGAACATTTTGTTGCGATCCTGATCCAGGTTGCCCAGCGCCTCGGCATCACACGGCAGCGCACCCGCGCTGATGCCGAAAATAAATCGCCCTTTCGCGAGATGGTCAAACATCGCCGCGTGCGAGGCGAAAATCACCGGATGCTGCTGCGACAGATTACAGGTGCCGGTGCCGAGTTTGATGTTGGTGGTATTACCAATCAGCGTCGCCAGAAACAGCAAGCTGCTGGTAACGTTTTCGGTTTTTTCGGTGAGGTGTTCACCGATGAACGCATCATAAAAACCCAGTTTGTCGGCAAAGATAATCGCGTCGCGATCCTCTGCCAGCGTTTCCGTGCAACTGCGCTCTTCCGGGTGCAGCGGCATGGTGAAATAACCCAATCGCATCATGTTCTCCTCAAGCGATAACGTGCAAAAAATGTAATGATACGCATTATTCCCTCTATTTCCGCACGCGCTGGGCCGCGACTTCCGCTTCAGGCACGCGCGTGATTTCCACCAGAAAATCAATCATCACCCGCAGCTTGCGTGGCACGTGGCGCGTGGCCGGATACACCACGCTGATCGGCTGCCCTTCAACGGCGTAGGGCTTCAGCACTTCGATCAATGCGCCTTCGGCCAGATCATGGCGCACCGTCCACCAATTCGACTGCGCTACACCCAAGCCCAGCAGCGCGGCTTCGCGTACCGCGTCACCGCCGGTCAGCACCAGCGGTCCGCGCACCGCCACTTCGATGCGTTTGCCTTTGACGCTATACGGCCAGATCGGAAACAACGCACTGGCAATACAGTGATGTTGTGCGAGGTCTTCCGGCACCTGCGGCTTGCTGTGTAGCTTGAAATAAGCCGGCGACGCGCACGTCACGCGTTGCCCGCGATTCAACACGCGTGTGACATAGCGCGGATTGTTGATCACACCCACCTGCACCGCCAGATCAAGCCCGCGCTCGATCAAATCCACCTGCCGGTCATCGACGCTCACGTTCAACACGACGTCGGGATAGCGCGCATTGAATTCCGCCACCCGCGGCAGAAAGGTCAGCCGGCCAAACAGCGCTGGAAACGATATGCGCAATTGGCCTTTGGGCGCTTCACCGGCGCTATGCAATGACGCTTCGGCGTCTTCGATGTCATTGAGTATTTGCAGGCAACGCGAGTAATAAGCGCGGCCGTCGTCGTTCAACGCCAGCTTGCGCGTGGAGCGCACCAGCAGTTGTGTGCCGAGGTCTTCTTCGAGGCGCGCCACGGCTTTGGTCACTGCGGAAACCGACACGCCCAACTGCGCCGCCGCCGCGGTAAAGCTGCCGCTGTCGGCCACTTTCGCGAATGCCTGCATGCCGAGCAGCTTGTTCACCGTAGTCCGATCCCAGACAAAAAGAAAATCTATTTTAGCGGTTAATCCGTTGCGCGACGCGCATCACCGCCCCGGCTGCATGCCCATCGCCCGGTACACTTGCGCGGCTTGCGCCGACGACAAATACTGCAACAGCGCTGTCGCGGCAGCGCGCGATTTTGCTTTCGCAGCAACGTACGCCACCAGACCGGTCGGCGTCGATATCTCGCGCGGCAGCACGCCCACGACCTCAACGCCGTCGTCGTGAATTTCACTGAGAAAGGTGAGGCCGATTTCGACTTCGCCTTTGGCGAGCACCACCATCGCAAGCGTGCCGCCCTGCACGCGTTTTAACGTGGGTTTCATTTGCTCGACAATACCGAGTTTTTTCAGCGTCTCATCGAAGCTCACACCGGCCGCGGCGCCGCGCGCGCCGTCGGGAATCGACACGGATTTCGCCGCCAGCAGCATTATTTTGACGGCTTCAGGCGTGGATATGTCAGGCTTCAGTGCCCCCTTGCGCACGGCGACCGCGACCGCCACCGTCGCCAGTGGCGTTTCACTCGCAGCCATTACGTGACCCGTTGCCACCACTTCCGCCAGCGGCGGCTGTACGATCGACACGTCAAACGCCTCGCCCGCCATCACCTGCTGCTTGGTGCCGTTGCCGGAACCGAAGGTGGCCTTAACCGTATGCCCGGTCTCGCGCTCGAAATCGGGAATCATTTTCAGCAGCGGCGCACGTATGCCGCCCGGCGCGATCAGCGTCACTTCATCCGCGTGAACAATACTCATG
>JAYUAH010000825.1:0-2775 GCA_043741415.1 Betaproteobacteria bacterium | reverse complement strand
TTTTTCACGCCATGCTTGGCGGGGATTTCCGCAAGGTCGGTCACCCAGTCGATGCGACCGGTTTTCTCGAACTGCTCCGAGCCCACGTTCCACGCGCCGCCGGTATACCTAAAGCCCGGCGAGATGCCTTGTTTTCTTCGCGAGTTCGCTGCCGATTTGGTTGACGCGCGCTTCGAACTCGCGTTGCTTCTCGGTTTGCGGGCCGGGTACAAATTCGTCGCTCGACACCGGCTGCGTCGGAATCGGCGAACGGAAGCTGGCGGCTTCCTCCGGCATCAGCTTTGCAATCTCTTCGGGTGACATCATGATGAGATTCCTATTGAATGAAGTTTTGTAGAAATTTCGCGCGATCGACAGCAAGTCGGTTTCGTTGCGCGATGTATCTACGTAAGTATTTGATTTTAAACGATTTTTAATTAACCCGTCTTAATCGGCTTTGGCCCCGGAGTCGCGCACCACCTTGCTCCACTTGGGAATTTCGGCGCGCAGAAACGCCGAGAATTGTTCCGGCGTACTACCACGCGCCTCTACACCTTGTGTGGCGAGACGCTCTTTCGTTTCAGGCGTTGCCAGCACGGCGTTGATGTCGGCATTGATTTTTGTGATCACCGGCGCGGGCGTTGCGGCAGGCACCACGATGCCGTGCCAGGTGAGCGCTTCGAATCCCGCTAACGTTGCCAAGCCCGATTCGGCAACCGTCGGCAACTCGGGCACGGTCGGTGAACGCTGCGCAGAGGTGACCGCGATCGCCCGCAGCCTTGCGCTGCGCGTGTGCGGCATCACCGACGCGGCAGTCGCGAACATGAATTGCACTTGCCCGCTCACCACATCGATCACCGCCGGGCCGCCGCCTTTGTACGGAATATGCTGAAAACGTACGCCGGTGAGCGCCTTGAACAATTCCCCCGCGAGATGCCCCGCGGTGCCGGTGCCGGATGAGGCGTAGTTCAACTGCCCCGGATGCGCGCGTGCCAACGCAATCAAGTCTTTGACGTTTTTCACCGGCAATGACGGATGGGTAACCAGCACACTGGGTTGCGTGGCCACTAATACCACCGTGGCAAAATCCTTGAGCGCATCAAACGGCAGCTTCGCGTACAAAGCCTGATTGGTAGCGAGTATGCCGTTGTTGCCGAGAAACCAGGTATAGCCGTCGGGCGCCGAGCGTGCGGCCATTTCCGCGGCTATGTTGCCACCCGCGCCGCCGCGGTTGTCGATAACAATTTGCTGATTGAGCCGCGCGGTGAGCGGCGCCACCAGCAAACGCGCCACCGCATCGCTGGCGCCGCCGGGCGGATAGCCTAGGATCAAACGCACCGGCTTGGAAGGATACGGCGCATCGGCCGCAGGCGCGCCAAGCGCCACACACCACAACGCTGTAGCACCGATCGATCGCAGGACTTTCGACTGAGACATGCCAACCTCCGCATTGAATGCGCAGCGTCTGCGCGCCGCGGAAAATCCCTGCTACGGCTTACCGGATGTTACTTGACGATCTGCAACTTGGGCCGTGGCGGCGGCGTTGGCGTGGGTGTGGTCGGCGGCGGCGGATCGGACGCTGCTTGCGGCAGGGCGGCACTGGTGCTATCAGTACGTTGAGTACTTTGGGCGCTTGCTGTGCCTTCCGGCGCGAAGAACAATCCTTGCCCGTTTTCGCGCGCAAAAATACCCAGGATCGCAGGCATCGGCACCGAGCACTCGCGCGAGACGCCGCTAAAGCGCGCCGAGAACTGCACCAGATCGTTGGTGATGGTGAGCTTGTGCGTGGCGTCGTAGCTCAGGTTGAGCACGATTTCGCCGTTCTTCACATACTCGATAGGCACGCGTGTGTTTTCGTCCACTTTCACCGATAGATACGGCGTGTAGCCGCTGTCCATACACCACTCGTGTATGGCGCGGATCAGGTACGGTTTGGTGGAACGCTCGGGCATGATGCAGCGTGCGGTGCTATTTGCGCATGACTTTTTCCGACGCCGTCAGCGCGTCGATATACGCCGGGCGGCTGAACAAACGCTCGGCGTATTTCATCAGCGGCGCGGCCTGCTTGGGCAACTGGATGTCGTAGTGATCAAGCCGCCATAACAGCGGTGCAATCGCCACATCGAGCATGGTGAACTCTTCGCCGAGCATGAATTTTTGCTTGGCGAACACCGGCGAAATTTGGGTGAGCGCATCGCGGATCACCTGGCGGCCTTTTTCAGCTTGTTTCTGCGTGCCTTTTTCAATCGAATGAATGTGATTGAACATTTCATTCTCGAAACGGTAGAGAAAGAGTCGTGCACGCGCACGCATCACCGGGTCCGCGGGCATCAATTGCGGATGCGGGAAACGGTCGTCGATGTATTCGTTGATGATGTTCGACTCATACAAAATGAGATCACGCTCCACCAGCACCGGCACCTGGTTGTACGGATTCATCACCGCAAGGTCTTCGGGCTTGTTGAAAAGGTCGACATCAACGATCTGAAAATCCATGCCCTTCTCGTAGAGCACGATGCGGCAGCGTTGACTGAAAGGGCACGTGGTGCCCGAATAGAGCGTCATCATAAAGAGGTACCTTAGTAAAGCGTAAGCGGTAAAGCGTTGAGGGTTCAGAGTTGAGTGCAGAGCATCGGGCAATGTCGTGAGCCCACGCCCAACGCCGAATCCTCAACGCCAAACTACCCTCAATGCACATCTTTCCAGAACTCTTTTTTCATCGCGTAGACGAGAAAAATCAGCACCGACAAAAACGTCAGTACAATGAGCCCGATACTCTTGCGGCTGTTGGCGGCC
>JAYUAH010000824.1:0-2778 GCA_043741415.1 Betaproteobacteria bacterium | reverse complement strand
CAATATACACCGGCGCTTGACAGCACGCGTCGCTACGCAGGATGATTCTTACATGTTAACGCTACAAAAAGCCGAAGCCGCCGATCATGCCGCCGCCGAAGCGATGGATCGTCTGGTCATCGTCAAGTCCGCGATTTATACCGCCGGCGAAGTTGATCCGCGCGAGCCGCTGCCGCGGCAGGATGCCCAGGGCAAGCTGCATCTGATGCATCACGATCCGCGTCTGGCGCGCATGCCCGACAAGCCGACGCTGTTTGATTTTTTCAAGTATCGCTTCGGCCCCGCGACACATATGCTGCAAAGCGCGCGGCTCGCGCAAAAAAACGGCGTCAGCGAAAAAATTGTGCTGGCTTGCCTAATACACGACATGGCCGCCAGCGGTTTCATTCGCGCCGACCACGGCTACTGGGCTGCGCAACTGGTTGAGCCGTATGTCGATGAAGAAGTCGCGTTTGCGATTCGCTATCACCAAGTGCTGCGTTTTTATGCGGATGATTCGGTCGGCTACAAATATCCGGAGTCGTACATCCGTTTGTTCGGCGCGGACTACAAACCCGAGCCGTACCTCGACACCGCCTACCACTACGCACGCCAGCATAAATATTACATGAGCGCGCGGCTGCTCACCGTGAACGATCTTTATTCGTTCGATCCCAACGTGCACGTGGAACTCGAAGAGTTCACCGACATCGTGGGCCGTCACTTCCGTCAACCCGCCGAGGGTCTGGGTTTTGATCAAAGCCCGTCGGCGCATATGTGGCGCACCATCAACTGGCCGACGCGGTATTTGTAACGCTGCAGTACCGCTGACGTTGCGCTGGCCCAACAGCATACTCGCGTGGGTTGCTGTAGCGTTGCTGGCGCCATACGAAACGCAGCCAACACACCATGGTCAGCCACGTGTCCCGTGCGCTTGATCGTGCCGGCGGGCCATTCGATTACACCATCGGTAGTACGCAAGCTGCCCTACAACACGCTGCAAGACTTTGCGCCCATCGGACTCATCGGCAACGGTTCGAACGTGTTGGTGATCCACATCAAGGTGGCGGCAAAATCCGTGAGAGAGGTTATCGCGTTCGCCAAGTCGCGCCCCGGCCAACTCAACTACGCGTTGACCGGCCACGGCAACGCCACGCATCTGGCGGGCGAGTTGTTCAAGGTGCTGGCCGGCATCGACAGGGTCGGCGTCAATTACAAGGGCGGCAAAATCCGCGCATTCGGTGTGACAACCGCGCGGCGCACCGCCGCATTGCCCGATGTGCCCACCATCGCCGAAGCCGGCGTGTCCGGCTACGAAGTGGATGGCTGGTACGGTTTGCTCGCGCCGGCGGCCACACCACCAGCGATCATCGCGCGCTTCAACCGCGATCTCGCGGCCACGGTATCCACGGCCGAAATGAAAGAGCGCCCGCTCGGCGCGGGCATGGATGCGCGGCCTTCAACACCCGCCGAATTTCAGGCACGCATCGCGCGCGATATCACGCGCTGGGCGGCGGCGGTGAAAAAAGCGCAGATCGCCATTGAATGAAGATCATCAGTACCAACGCCGGTGCCGCGCACTCGGACTCGCGCAGGTGTTGACCGATACGCGTTTTATCGCCATCGACGCGCGGCGTGCCAACAGTGATGTGCTGCGCGCGGAATTTCGCCGCGTGCTGCTCACCCGTACCGCGAACGAATGGGAAACGCTGTTCAGCGACGCCGGCGTGGTGTGAGCCTCACACCGCGTTTTTTGCGGGCACGATCGTTAGGACTACCTCCAAATGCATAGCGAGCGGCACCTGTATGCGCATTGGCATATTATATAAATATTGTTTAAAAACAAATACTTATATAACTTATTGATATCGACAAACGCACGCATCTAGTACCACCGCCCTAATCCCCTTGTCGTATTTTGTTCGCAGCAAGTACACCGCACTATGGCCTCAACGCTGCGCCACTTGCGCGGCGGCGAAGCATAAGGGGGCACCCATGGACATCGTGGCGCTATATTTTTTAGCAGGTTGCGCAGCCGGCTTATGCGGCGGACTGTTGGGCATGGGCGGCGGCATCATCGTCGTGCCGGTACTCGCTACGCTGTTCGCCATGCAGCCCATTGCCGAGCCGCTGGTGATGCCGTTGGCATTGGGCACCTCACTCGCCAGCGTTGTGTTTACCTCGCTCTGCAGCATGCGCGCCCATCACCGACGCGGCACGGTGAACTGGCAGCTCGTGCGTCAGATCGCACCGGGGTTGATCATCGGCGCGACGCTGGGCGGCCTGTTGTCCGCCTACTGTTCATCCGCCGCGCTCAAGGTTTTTTTCCTGATGTTCGCGATCATCGCAGCAACGCAGATGCTGCGTGCGCACCCACCGCTAGTCACGCGCACGTTGCCGGGCACAGCGCCGCTGGTGGCGGTAGGCGGCGCCATCGGCGGTATCGCGAGCCTGGTGGGCTGCGGCGGTGCCACTATTGCAGTGCCGTTCATGACGCGGTGTGCAGTGCCGATGCGTAATGCCGTCGGATCGGCCAGCGCATTTGGCCTGCCGGTGGCGCTCACCGGCACCATGGTCTACATGGTCAGCGGATTGGATAAAGTGGGTCTGCCGGCGATGAGCCTGGGCTATGTGCATCTGCCTGCGCTGCTCGCAATTACCGTGGGTAGCGCATGCGCCGTGCCGCTGGGTGCCGCACTGTCGCACAAGCTGCCGGTCGCGGTGCTCAAGAAATGCTTTGCGCTCATGCTCTACGCCATGGCCGGCAAAATGCTGATGGCAGTGTTGTAGCGCGTCATA
>JAYUAH010000823.1:0-6557 GCA_043741415.1 Betaproteobacteria bacterium | reverse complement strand
GCCACCGATGTGCCGCGAGTCGATCTGGTGCATCTGGAAACGCCATCGCCGTTAAATCCGCTGGGCGTCAAGGGCGCAGGCGAAGGCGGCACCATTTCCGCCATTGGTGCGATTATCAGCGCCGTCGAAAACGCGTTGGCGCCGTTTGATGTAAAAATTTCGGAAGCGCCGATTACGCCGCAGCGTATTGTTGAATTGCTCGGCGCACACGCCAGGGGGCGTACCGCATGAGCGCGCGATTGCTTTTGCTTGCGGCGAGCCTGGCGGCTGTTCCCATCACAAGCGCCGCCACCTTCCCCGATAAACCCATCCGCGTAGTAGTACCCTCCGGCGCCGGCGGCCCTGCGGAACTGTGCCTGCGCGCGGTGATGGAGGTGATGCGTGCCGACCTCGGTCAACATATCGTGGTTGAAAATGTCCCGGGCGCCACTGGCAACATCGGCCTTGAGCGCGTGGCCAATGCCACGCCCGACGGCTACACGCTGTCGCAGGCGAGCGCGGGCAACACCGCGAATCTCGCCGCGCGGCCGAAACTGGCTTTCGATATTCTGAATAACATGAAGCCCGTGGGCAAAGTGTGCCAAGCATCGTTTTCACTGGTGGTAGCACCCGTGCTCAACGTGAAAACCGTGGACGAATTCATCCGCTACGCCAAAACACAACAGGGCAAATTGTCGTACGGCAGCATCGGCCACGGCTCCAGTCAGCATCTGGTGGGTGAAATGTTTGCCGCGGCCACGGGCCTCGACATGGTGCATGTGCCCTATCGCGGCGAAGCGGTCGTCGCGCCGGAAATGGCCGCGGGTCGCATACACATGATGTTTATGGCGGGCGCAAAACCGTTCATGGATGGCGGGCTGGTGACCGGCATCGCCACCACCAATCGCGACACGTGGCCGCCGATTCCGCATCTGCCGCCGATCGGCAAAACGTCTGCGCTGCCGGGCTTTAGCTACAACGGCTGGAACGGTTTGTTCGCGCCCAAAGGCACACCCGATGCCGCGATCAAACGCGTGAGCGCTGCATTAGTGAAAGCACTCAACGACGAAAAAGTGCGCGCCACCATCAATACCCTCGGCAACCAGCCCGGTGCCGGCACACCGGAAGAACTCGCTGCGCAAATGCGCGTGGACATCACCAAGTTTCGCGGCATCATTGAGCAGCGCAAATTAAGCTTCCCCGAGTAATGTCTGTAAGTATTTGTTTTTAAATGGTTTTTTATATGGCCGATTTCGAATTCAAAATCACGCGCGACGGCGCTAACGGTGCCTTGGCACGCATCGATCTGAACCGCCCCGACGAAGGCAACGCGTTGACGCGCGCGATGATGTTGCAACTGTCGGCGACGTTGCGCGAGCTGGGCGCGCAACCCGATGTGCACGTGGTGACGCTCGAAGGCCGCGGCAAACAGTTTTGCCGCGGACGCGACGGCAAAGGCGAATCACGTGCCGGAATGACACCGTATGATATTCGCGTGAAGCTGATGGGCGCAGTGCTCGACGTGTATCAGGCGGTAGCCGATGTGCCGGTGCCGGTGGTGGCATTGGTGCAGGGTGACGCGCTCGGCTTTGGTTGCGCCACGGCGGTGGGCTGCGACATCACGCTCGCGGCATCAAACGCGCGCTTCGCGTTTCCAGAAATCGAGCACGACATTCCGCCCACCATGGCAATGTGCGCAGCACTCGGCAAGGTGCAGGCGAAGGCGCTGACGTATTTGATTTACTCGGCAGATGCGGTGAGTGCTGACGAAGCCGTGAACTTGGGCCTCGCCAGCAAGGTGCTACCGCAAGCCTCGTTCGCCGCCGACAGCGATGCGTTTCTGAAAAAGCTCGCGAGCCGTCCGCGCTTGATCCTTGAAACCATCAAGCGCTATCAGGCCAAGGCCTCGCAGCTCACGCCGGATATGGCGTCGGAGTATGCGGGGACGTTGCTGGCGTTGGTGCGGTCTTGAATTTCGCACAAAGCGCGCAAAATAATGGGTGCTGATAGGAAATACGCAGCAGTATGCAAACGCGCAAATCTGCCGTGAACACCCCCCTGAGAGCCGCCGAGCAGCGCAGCCACGCCGGGGGAAGTCGGCGAGGACTGTCTGAGTCCTCGCGTGCTGTTCGCGAGGGCGAGTTCCGCAGCCGCTCGGCGCGGCGAGCAGCGCAGGGTAGCCCGACGGGCCGGCGAACCGGGGGCCGCCTTCTTTGGGTTACTTTTCTTGGCGGCGCAAGAAAAGTGACCAGCCGCCGGGCTGCCCCCGGCGACGTTGAGGCACCGAGTGCGCGATTATCGAAATCTCTCACAACCCCTCACCCCAACCCTCTTCCCGCCACGCGGGGCGAAGGAGTTTTTTTGCGGCGCCTGTGTTTGGCGACAATGTGTGCCATCACGGCGCAACCAGCCCTCGCCCAAGAAAAATACCCCAGCAAAATCATCCGCGTATTAACCGCCACCCCTGGCAGCAACCACGACTGGGGTGCGCGCGTGGTCGCGCAGGAACTCACGCCGCGCATCGGCCAGCGCGTGATCGTCGAAAACCGCGGCAGCATCTCCAGCGAAATTGTTGCCAAGGACGCGCCGCCGGACGGTTACACGCTGCTCTTTTACGGCGCCTATACCTGGCTGCAACCGCTGCTGTCCAAAGTGAACTGGGATCCGCTGGAAGACCTCGCGCCGATTTCATTGGCATTCAGCTCACCCAATGTGTTGGTGGTGCATCCCTCGCTGCCGGTGAAATCGACGCAGGAATTAATCTCACTCGCCAAAGCCCGGCCCGGCGCATTGAATTACAGCGCGGGCGGCGGCGGCTCGACCCCGCACATCGCCGCGGAGTTGTTCAACCACATGGCGAAAACCAAAATCGTGCGCGTGAATTACAAAGGCTCGGGGCCGTCGATGATGGGGCTGTTCGTCGGCGAAGTGCAGCTCATGTTCGCGGCGCTCGGCCCCATCATGCCGCATGTCAAAAGCGGCAAGGTCAAGGCGCTGGCGATCACTACGCCGAAGCGCTCACCGCTGGCACCCGATTTGCCGCTGGTCAGCGACGCCTTGCCGGGCTATGTGTCCGAAGCGGCGCTGGGATTTTTTGCGCCGAAGAAAACGCCCGCACCCATCATCAAGCAACTCAATGCGGGCATTCAGCAGGCGCTGAAAAGCATCGACCCGCAGGTGATTGCCAACAACGGCGTTGAAATCGTTGGTAGCTCGAAGGAGGATTTCACACGCTTCATTAAAGCCGACATGGCGAAGATGGGTGAAGTGATTAAGAGTGGGTCGTTCAGTAATTAAGTTCGGCTACACCGCTGCCAGCGCCTGATCCACATCCGCCGTGATGTCGTCGATATGCTCTATGCCAATCGACAGCCGCGCCATATCTCCGCTAACGCCAGTACTCTCATGGGTGCGCCTGTGATGTTGAGAACGAAATTAGTATAGCCGTCTGTTACGCGGGATGCCACCGAGCGTAAGGCGCTTTTTTTGGCGCATGCGGTGTGCCACAATGAACGCCATGCCCAATCATCTCGCGCAGGAAACCAGCCCGTATCTGCAACAACACGCCGCCAATCCGGTGGATTGGTTTGCGTGGGGCGAAGAGGCGCTGGCCCTCGCGCGCGAGCAAGACAAACCCATACTGCTGTCAGTAGGCTACTCGGCTTGCCACTGGTGCCATGTGATGGCGCATGAGTCGTTTGAGGATGCGGCCGTTGCAGCGGAAATGAACCGGCTCTATGTCAACATCAAAGTCGATCGCGAAGAGCGGCCCGATATCGATCAAATTTATCAAACCGCGCATCACCTGCTCACGCGGCGCAATGGCGGCTGGCCGCTGACCATGTTTTTGATGCCGGACGGCACGCCTTTTTTTGGTGGCACGTATTTTCCGAAGATGCCGCGTTACAACATGCCGGGGTTTCTGGATTTGCTGCCGCGCATTGCTGCGGCGTATCGCACGCAACGCAGCGAAATTACCCAACAAAATGAAGCGTTGCTCGCCGCGATGGCGGGCACGGTGCCCTCACCCGCGGATGCGGGCGAATTCAGCAGTGCACCGTTGGCACAGGCGCTGAACGAATTCGCCCAGGTGTTCGACCGCGAGCATGGCGGCATCGGCCACGCGCCGAAGTTTCCGCATCCGTATGAATTGTCGTTCTGCCTGCGCCGGCACGCGGTGGATAGCAATGACACGGCGCTCGACATCGCGCAAACGACGCTCACGCACATGGCTGAAGGCGGCATTTACGACCACCTCGGCGGTGGGTTTGCGCGCTACAGTGTCGATGACACGTGGACCATTCCGCACTTCGAGAAAATGCTCTACGACAACGGGCCGCTGCTGGCACTTTACAGCGATGCGTGGCAAGTCACTCAATCGCCGCGCTACAAAACCGTGTGCGAGGAAACCGCGGCGTGGGTAGTACGTGAAATGCAGAGCGACGAGGGCGGTTACTACTCCTCATTTGATGCCGATTCCGAACACGTCGAAGGCAAGTTTTACGTGTGGACGCCGGATGAAGTCAAAGCGCTGCTCGCGCCGGATGAATACGCAGTGGTGGCGCCGCATTATGGCCTGGATGCCGCGCCGAACTTTGAAGACAAACATTGGCACTTGCGCGTGACGAAACCGTTTACGGGAGACAACAAGCTGCTTGCAACGGCCCGTGCCAAACTACTGGCCGCACGCGCGAAACGCATCTGGCCGGGCCGCGACGAAAAAATCCTTGTGAGTTGGAATGCGCTAATGATCAAGGGCATGGCGCGGGCGGCGCGCGTGTTCAACGAACCGGCGTGGCTGGCCTCGGCCCAAGGTGCGCTGGATTTCATCCGCCGCGTGTTGTGGCGTGATGGACGCTTGCTGGCGACCTACAAAGACGGCAAAGCGCATCTGAATGCCTATCTTGATGATTACGCGTTTTTGCTGGATGCGCTGCTGGCGTTGATGCAAACTGAATTTCGCGCCGAAGATTTGAAATTCGCGCAGGCACTCGCCGACCGCCTGCTCGATCAGTTTGAAGATCGTGAGCACGGCGGATTTTTCTTCGTCAGCCACGATCACGAAAAACTCATTCATCGCGCCAAGCCCGGCCACGACAATGCCACACCGTCCGGCAACGGCATCGCCGCGTTTACCTTGCAACGGCTGGGCCATTTGATCGGCGAACCGCGTTACATCGAGGCCGCCGAGCGCGCGCTGCGCCTCTACTACCCGGCGCTGGCGCGTCAGCCCAGCGCGTTTGTGAGCCTGCTCACCGCGTTGGAAGAAGCGCTGGCGCCGCCGCGTATCGTGGTGCTGCGTGGCGATGCTCAAATGCTAGCCGAGTGGCAACGTGCACTCGCCGCGCGCTATCGGCCGCACACGCTGATGGTCGCTTTGCCCAATGATCTGAAGGATTTGCCGCCCGCGCTCGCCAAGCCCGCAGCGCCCGCCGGCGTCAACGCATGGGTTTGTCAGGGCGTTAGTTGCTTGCCGCCGCTCTCGGATTTAGGCACAATCGCGCGTCTGCTGGATTCGGCATATAAATAAAATTGTTTAAAATCAAATACTTACATGGAAACCTCAATGATGAAACGTGTGATCACGGCTTCTGCCGTAACCCTGGGTTTGCTGCTGGCGGGTGCTGTGCAGGCGGACGAAAAACTGGCGCAGGCCAACGGCTGTTTGACTTGCCATCAAATTGACAAGAAGCTGCTGGGCCCGGGTTTCAAAGAAGTCGCGGCAAAATATCGCAGCGATAAAGGTGCTGAAACCATGCTGGTGAAAAAAGTAAAAGAAGGCGGCAAGGGCGTCTGGGGCGAAATGCCCATGCCGCCCAACGCGCATGTGAAAGATGCCGACATCGCAACTATTGTGAAGTGGATACTGGCGCAGAAGTAAGCAGCACACGGTACAAAGAAAAGCCGGCTGAATTTCAGGCCGGCTTTTTTGTTGCGTGCGCCGCTTAGAAAAACACCAGCGCGCGCATTTCAATACTTTGCCGAGCCGGCGCGCCCGGCGGCGTATGCGGATCGATGAACGAGGTATGCGCGGTGAACCGCGCGCGGCCATCTTTCGCCGAATCATAGACCTTGAAAACAAACGCCTCGTCGCGCGTCATTTTCGGGAAGTAATACCAGTGGTGTTTCGGATTGTAGGCCAGCCGATAAGTTTGCCCCACGCGCCCTGGATAACGCCGCTCGGCGACCAGCAAATCCTCGAACGCGATGCTGTGCGCATCGGCCATCGCCAGCGGATTCGATTCAATGGGTTTGTTGATCGCGCGCCACACCTGAATAATGGCGAAACGCTTTTTCAAAAGTTCATCGGCTTCATTGGGCAGCAAGTCGCGCACGCGCTGCGGCCCCGACCATTCGGTGTAATCGTTATGCGCGGAAATCACCGGCTCGCGGATGAGCTTGGTCTCGCGCTCCGATTGATCGCCCGAACGCAGCGTGTGATCGAATATCACCACGCGCGTGCCGCCGGATTCGCGCTTGATCAAGTCCTCGACCTCGCGGTAGTACACCGACTTCAGTTCCTGCGCGTCGAAAAAATTCTTCATCGCGGTCTTGTGTTCGACGAACACAAAACCGTT
>JAYUAH010000822.1:0-2786 GCA_043741415.1 Betaproteobacteria bacterium | reverse complement strand
CGAGCACGACGTGTTTGTATTCGGCCGCGTCCATGTTGTTGCGCAGCTTGTCAGCGGCGAGCCACAGCTTGGCTTCGAAGCCGAGCTTGGCGGCGGTGTCGTTGGGTTTTGTTTTGGCCATCTGCAGCTTTATTTATAAATATTGTTTAAAATCAGATACTTATGTAAATATCCGACAGGCATAGACCTGCGCTTGGTGCAGATTTGTAGAACGACGCGCGTAGGGATGCGGTCAGCGCTGTGGAGCATACGCACGGTAGTGTTGTGCGTCCAGCAGGGGCGTGGGGGTCGGCAAGATGCCCGCGTTCTCCGTTACTCCGCGCCGCTCAACATCGGCGCCACAAACGCAAAAAATCCGCCGATCAAATAAATTGCCAGCGACAGAAAATACACTCTGCTGGAGGCGACGCGCGTGCGTGTGCAGGCCTCAGCAAGCATTGGATCGGTAGGGCAGGGCAGGCTGCGTGCGTGCCACTGCAGATAACCGGAGGCTGCCAGCATGATGGTGGCGAAGAGGAACACGCCGATCTTGTGTTCCGACAGCCACACCAGTTGCGGCACGGCGCTGACCAGTGACGCTAAGGTTGCACCAGCGCCGAGTGCCACCAGCAGCGCCGGCAGCGCGCAGCACACCAGGGTGCCGCCACTGGTAAACAGTGACAGCACCGAGGCGAGCTTGCTTTGCTTCAGACTATCCACGCACTACTTCTTTGCGCGAGTAGCCGCTTTGATTTGCTGCGCGGTTTCGGTGACCGTCTCGACTTTGGCTACATCATAGCCGGCATCCTTGATCAGATCCTTGACGGTGTCGTGCGATAACGTTTGCCCGTCTTTTAACTCGACGGCGACCACCCGGTTTTTAAGATCGACGTAGACATCTTTGGTCTGCGTGAGGGAGCGCATTTTTTTCTCGATGCCTTGCGCGCAGAACGCGCACACCATGCCGTTGACTTGGGCTTTGATGGTTTGCGTTGCAGCGTGTGCGGCGCTTGCGGTCAGGCTTAATGCTAACAGCGAAAACGTGATTAATTTTTTCATGGGAGTTCCTTTTAAAAAATATACATGAAGTTAAAGCGAAATTGGCGTGAGTTGTTGACGCCTGCTTCAATGAAATAGCCCTTGTTGATCAAACGCAGCATGGGGGTAATTTCTGTTTTGTCCGACAGTTGGTGCATGCGCCGGGCTTCGACGATGAACCACGGCTGTGTTTCCTCATAGTCGGTTTCGTAAAACGAGAAGCCGGCTCTGACGGCGCCGTAGTCGTGATTCAATCCGGCGGCGCGATACAGCCGGCCCATGGCGGAAACATAAACGCGCGGGGTTTCGTAATCGAGTTGCAGGCCCGGTGTAGCCACGAATTTGCTGCCGCTGAAGGTGTTGCCTTCAATCGCCCCGATGCCGCCGACAAACCAAATATTGGCCTGCGCGTCTTTCGCGTTCCAGCGCTGCACCAAACGCGTGTAGGTGATTTCCTGCACATCACGGCGCTTCAATTTGTCGTCGGAACGCATATACAAGCCGCCCACGCCGACGGCGTCACGCGCCGTTAGCGCATAGTTCACCCAGGCGTCGCGCCAGTTGGGGCCCAGGTCGCCCATCGCCATCCACGAATCCTTGAAGCCCATCGGGCCTGCGTGTGCAGCGCATGTCGTGGCGGTGAGAATGGCAGCAGCCAGCCGCTTGAATAGCAGAAATTTCATATTGCGTCCCCGTGCGTAATGTTAGGGTCCGGTGCGCCGGACCGACACAGTAGTACCGGTGTGTCTACGCGAGGATACTGGGCGGACGCAGCAGACCTTCAGGGATGAAGGAAGAATATTGCGCGCAAATGAAGGATACGGACTGTTGGTGCACCGGGTTGGCCTTGACGGCCTGCGATACGTTGACCGCCACAGCGCACAGCGCACAGGTACTCATGGCGGCACAACCCGGCTTGTGATCACCCGGCTGCGATTGATCGCCATTGACTGCGCGCTCGTGCGGGCAGTCTGCCATGGCCTGAGCTGGCGCTGTGTGTACATCGATAGCTGCTGCCGGCGCAATCGGACAATGCGACGCCATCGCCGTCGCCTGTAAGGGCAGCAGCACCAGCAACACGCAGGCAAGTAGGCGACGCAGTTTCATGCTCATTTACTGATGTTACGCCAAAATCG
Source organism: Betaproteobacteria bacterium (assembly GCA_043741415.1). Classification (GTDB taxonomy): domain Bacteria; phylum Pseudomonadota; class Gammaproteobacteria; order Burkholderiales; family SG8-41; genus UBA5216. Next base: position 633 of record JAYUAH010000822.1, on the reverse strand, counting down.
ACGGTAGCGTGCGAGTGTGACGGTAAAGAATTTTCATGTTGTGCATTGACTGCGGCAAGCCGGCGAAAGTTCCATGCGGGCGCACGGCGGCCGACCTTGCATGCGGGCTGGCAGGCTGCGCCCACGAGTGGTCAATGCCCGCCACTCACGCTAAACTGCGCCGCTAACGAACTGAAGGAACGTCATGCGTATCACCGCCATCCACTCTGCTGCTGCGCCCATTGCCTCTGCGATACGCAACGCGTATATCGATTTTTCCAAAATGACCGCCAGCATCGTTGCAGTGGTCACCGACGTGATTCGCGACGGCAAGCCCGTAGTGGGCTTTGGGTTTAACTCCAATGGCCGCTACGCACAACGCGGGCTGCTGGCCGAGCGCTTTATTCCGCGCGTGATGGAGGCCGATCCAAAATCGTTGCTGAACGACACGGGTGACAATCTCGATCCGCATCGCATCTGGGCCACGATGTTTGCGAATGAAAAGCCGGGCGGACACGGCGAGCGCTCGGTGGCCATCGGCACGGTGGATATGGCGGTGTGGGATGCGGTGGCGAAAATCGAAGGCAAGCCGCTGTACCGCCTGCTCGCCGAGCGTTACAACGGTGGCAAGGTGGACGACAAGGTGTTCGTGTA
>JAYUAH010000821.1:0-6585 GCA_043741415.1 Betaproteobacteria bacterium | reverse complement strand
GATCATCCCAACTATCGCGCGGCGGTTGATCCATTGCCCGAGATCACGCGCAAAGCACTAATAGAGGACTTATCATAAGCATTTGATTTTATTATGTTTTTTTATAACCGACAAAAAACGGTTTTGACCCTGTTCGGGCTGCTGATTGCATTGCCATCGGCCGCGCAATGGAAAGATTGGGACTACGATCTCGATCAAGAGAAAAAACCGTGGTCGGAGTTGCAAACGCAACTACCTGCATATCCCAAGCCCGAAAATCTGCTCAAATTTGACCTGGGGTCGAACACGTCCAACAGCTATTTTGTCGATGCAGCGTCGCTTTCAGTGGGTGAGGACGGCGTGGTGCGCTACACGCTGGTGATCAAAGCCGGCGGCGGCGCGACCAATGTGTCGTTCGAGGGCATACGCTGCGACTCGAAAAAAGTGCGCGTGTATGCGTTTGGCCACCCGAACAGCCAGTGGTCACGTGCGCGTGATCCGGAATGGCGCGAGATCAAGGCGCGCGACATCAACGGCTATCACTACGCGCTGCGGCAGGATTATTTCTGCTGGACATCAAGCCGTACGGCGACCTATCCGTTGAAGCAGATTATTGCAAACTTCAAAACTCCGTCGCGGCTTAAGCCTGCAGACTAAGTGTGAACTCCGGGTGACTAAGGGTGGCGCGTTCCTGCGGCTACAGCAGCACCAAATCATCGCGGTGGATGAGTTCCGATTCGCCGACGTACCCCAGCTTGGCTTCAATTTCGCTCGATGGCGTGCGCAGAATGCGGCGCGTTTCTGCGGCGCTGTAATTGACCAGGCCGCGTGCGATTTCGCGGTGTAGTTCGTCGTGACAGCTCACCACTTCGCCGCGCTCGAATTCGCCTGAAACGTCATGCACGCCGATCGGCAGCAGGCTCTTGCCGCCGGTTTGCAGCGCCTTGACGGCACCGGCATCCAGCATCAGGCGGCCGCGCACTTGCAAATGATCGGCGAGCCATTGCTTGCGCGCGGCCAGTGTTGCTGATTTCGCCAGCAACAAAGTGCCGATGCGTTCGCCGTTGGCAAGCCGCACCAGCACATCGGGTTCGTGCCCGGATGCGATTAACGTATGCGCACCGCCGCGCGCGGCGCGCTGTGCTGCGGTGATTTTGGTCAGCATGCCGCCCAGGCCGATAGCGCTGCCGGCGCCGCCGGCCATTTTTTCGAGCGCGGGATCGCTGGCATCGGCCTCGGTGATCAAGGTCGCATCGGCGTTCCGGCGCGGGTCGGCACTGAACAGGCCCGTTTGATCGGTGAGTATGATCAGCACATCGGCTTCAACCAGATTAGTCACCAGCGAACCCAGTGTGTCGTTGTCGCCGACGCGGATTTCGTCGGTGGCTACGGTATCGTTTTCATTGATGACGGGAATCACCCCCAGCGCGAGCAAAGTGCGCAGCGCCGAGCGCGCGTTCAGATAACGTTTGCGGTCGGCGAGATCGTCGTGCGTGAGCAGTATTTGCGAGGTGAGTAGATGGTGCTGCCGAAAGCACGATTCGTACGCCTGCGCGAGGCCCATCTGGCCCACGGCGGCAGCGGCCTGCAATTCGTTAACGGCGTGCGGCCGCTTGCGCCAGCCCAGACGTTGCATGCCCTCGGCAATCGCGCCGCTGGACACCAGCACCACTTCACGATTCATTTTGCGCAGTTGCGCAATTTGCGCGGCCCAGCGCGCGAGCGCCGCATGGTCCAGGCCCTGGCCTTGATTGGTTACCAGGCTGGAGCCAACCTTGATCACAAACCGTTTCGCGGTTTTCAGCGGCGAGGTCATGATGAACTACACCGCGGCAGCCGCCACTGGTGTGGGGTCATCAGTAGCGCTGCGGTTTTCCGCCGGCAGACTGTCCAGATAGTTCATGATGGCCTGCACTAGCTCAGTGCAGCCCACGCCGGAAATCGCTGAAATCACAAACACTTGGCCCTTCCAGCGCAAGCGCCGCACGATGCTCTTGGTGAGCTTGTCGCGCTCGGCTTCGCCCAACAAATCGGCTTTGTTGAGGATCAACCAGCGCGGCTTGACGTAGAGCGTTTCGTCGTATTTACGCAGTTCAGTCACGATCGCGCGGGCGTCTTTCACCGGGTCTGCGCCCTCATCCATAGGCGCGATGTCGATGAGATGCAGCAATAGCTGTGTGCGCATCAGATGGCGCAGGAATTGATGCCCGAGGCCCGCGCCCTCGGCAGCACCTTCGATCAGGCCGGGAATATCGGCAATCACAAAGCTGCGATTCATGTTGGCGCGCACCACGCCCAGATTCGGATGCAAGGTGGTGAAAGGATAATCCGCTACCTTGGGCTTGGCCGCCGACACTGCGCGGATCAATGTCGATTTACCCGCATTGGGCATACCGAGCAAGCCCACATCCGCCAGCACTTTGAGCTCGAGTTTGAGCATGCGACTTTCGCCGGGATCGCCCTTGGTAAACTGGCGCGGCGTGCGATTGGTGCTGGATTTGAAATGCAGATTGCCGATGCCGCCTTTGCCACCCTGGGCGATCAGCGTGCGCTGCTGGTGGTGGGTCAGGTCGGCCAGAATGTCGCCGGTGTCCGCATCGGCAATGACCGTGCCGACGGGCATGCGCAACTCGATGTCGTCTGCGCCACGCCCGTAACAGTCCGCGCCGCGGCCTTTACCCCCGCCCTTGGCACGGTGGATGCGCGCGAAGCGGTAATCGATCAGGGTGTTAATGTTGCAGTCTGCCACCGCGTATATGCTGCCGCCGCGACCACCGTCACCGCCATCGGGGCCGCCGAAGGGCATGAATTTCTCGCGCCGGAAGCTGGCGACGCCGTCGCCGCCTTTGCCGGCGTGCACCTCGATGGTGGATTCGTCGATGAATTTCATGATGAGGGTGTCAGCTTATCTCAGTCCGGCGCAAAAACAAAAAAGCCCTGTCGGCGACAGGGCTTGTTGCCGAGGCGAACGCGATATCAGGCCGGAAGCACGCTGACAAAGGTGTGGCTCTCGGGGCCTTTTTTCGCAAAGCCCACGCGCCCGGTGACTTTCGCGAACAAGGTGTGATCGCGGCCCATGCCAACGTTTTCGCCCGCGTGCATGCGCGTACCGCGCTGGCGCACGATGATGCTGCCGGCGGGAATCAATTCGCCGCCAAAGGCTTTGACGCCCAGCCGTTTGGATTCCGAATCGCGCCCGTTACGTGAACTGCCGCCTGCTTTTTTATGTGCCATGGTTTAATCCTCGCGTGGCTTATGCCGTGATGCCGGTAATTTCAAGTTCCGTGTAATTCTGACGGTGGCCTTGCTGCTTGCGGTAATGCTTACGGCGGCGCATTTTGAAAATATGCACCTTATCGCCGCGCCCGTGGGACAGCACTTTTGCCGTGACCGTGGCACCCGCCACCAGCGGCTTGCCCAGTGTGACGGATTCGCCTTCGCCTACGGCGAGCACCTGATCCAGAATCACTTCGGCGCCAACGTCGACAAGTAGTTGTTCTACCTTGACTTTCTGACCGCCGCTGACCCGGTACTGTTTACCACCTGTTTTTACGACCGCATACATTTGAGACCCCGTCCGTTCAGAGCAGACCCAATGAGTAAGTCACAATTGACTTACTGAGGCATCCGCGACTCGGAAAACCAAGTATTTTACAAAAGATGCGGTTCTGTGTCAAAGTACTTCCACGTCGGCCTTGTAGATATAAGTAATTGAAATTAAATCGTTTTCTGGTGCGGCCGCCTCATTGTTGACGGCAAATTCCAGACTTTCGGCAGTCGGGATGCGTTAAACTCCACGGTTTTCGCGGTCTCGAATTGTGTCCATAGAAGCCATCCGCGAGTTTATTGCTGCGGATATGCAGGCAATAGACCGCGTTATCCGTGCCCGATTGCATTCGGGCGTCCCGCTGATCGACCAGATCGCCGAGCATATTATTGGCGGCGGCGGCAAGCGTTTGCGGCCCGCGCTGGTGGTGCTGTCGGCTGGCGCCCATGGTTATCGCGGCGCGCTGCACCATCAATTGGCTGCGGTGGTCGAGTTTATCCATACGGCAACCTTGCTGCACGACGATGTGGTCGATGAATCCGCGATGCGTCGCGGGCAGCCCACCGCGAATGCGCTGTTTGGCAATGCCGCCAGCGTGCTGGTGGGCGATTTTGTCTACTCGCGCGCTTTTCAAATGATGGTTGAGCCGGGCAGCATGCGCATCCTCGAAGTGTTGGCCGAGGCGACCAATGTGATCGCCGAGGGCGAAGTGCTGCAATTGATGAATTGCCACAATCCCAACATCGACGAGGCCGGCTATTTGCAGGTGATACGCTGTAAGACGGCAAAGCTCTTCGAAGCAGCGACGCGCATTGGTGCCTTGCTGGGCGGAGCCGATAAGGCCGCGGAAGAGGCTATGGCGCGCTACGGCGCCCATCTCGGCACCGCATTTCAGTTGATCGATGACGTGCTCGACTACAGCGGTGATCACTCAGTGATCGGCAAGAATGTCGGCGACGATCTAGCCGAGGGCAAGCCGACGCTGCCGCTGATCCATGCCATGCGCCGCGGCACGCCGGCGCAAGTTGCTGCGGTGCGTCGCGCGATCGAAGCGGGCGGGTTGGATGAATTACCTGCGGTGCTGGCGGCGATTCGGGAAACGGGGGCGCTCGACTACGCGCGAGCATGCGCGCACACTGAGTCGCGGCTCGCCAGCGCCGAGTTGCAGGGGTTGGCGCCGAGCCAGCAGCGCGAATTTCTGATACAATTGACCGACTTTGCAGTGACCAGAACGTATTGATTTTCTGCTGTTTTAAGTGCGTGCTCATTGGTAAGTCTGGCAAGTCGTTGGCTGGACGTAGGCGGTAAGTGTTAACCCAAGTGCGGCGAGCCCGCGTGTTTTTTTTCTGTGGTTCCCGAGGGTTTGCTGCTGGCGTCTGGTCGATGCAGGTATAGTTTCAATTCGGGGTGTAGCTCAGCCTGGTAGAGTACTGCGTTCGGGACGCCGGAGTCGGAGGTTCGAACCCTCTCACCCCGACCAATTGTTGCACTGGCTGCAAATTCTGATGGCAGGATTTGATTGCTATTACGTCTGCACACCGCAACGGCACGCGTTGTTGCGCGATGACCGATAGCCCCGCGCACTGCGCGATCACCCAAACTCGACGTCAGACACAGAGTACGGCAGACTTGCCTGATCTTCTTATTCGGGTGGCGACGTCTTTATGGGTAAATATCTGCTGCTGATTGCCGGTGCCATCGTGGTTTATTGGCTGGTGCGGTCCAGCCTGCGCCGGCGCGCGCGTGGCGCGCCGGGAACGCCGCCCAGCGAAGCGAGTACCGAGGTGATGGTGCGGTGTGCGTTGTGCGGAATACACGTGCCGCGCGGCGAAAGTCTGGTGGTGCGCGATCGTTACTTTTGTTGTGCCGATCACCAGCAACGACATGATGCCGGCGGCTGATCGCCCATGACGGTGCTGGCGGAGCGGCAGACGCCGCGCGATACCGGCGCCGGCGAGGCGGTGGTGGGCTATCCGGAGTCGTACTGGCGCTCGCTGCATTTCTTTAATTTTTACCGGCTGGTGATTGCGCTGGTGTTGCTCGGCAGCGCGTTCCTGTCCGAGAACTCGCTGCAACTCGGTTCCCATGACCGCCCCCTGTTTGTGCGGGTGACCCTCCTGTATTTGCTGTTTGGACTGGCGTGTATAGCGGCGATACGCGCGCGCTGGCGCTTCAATGTGCAGATCGCTTTGCAGGTGCTGCTGGACATTGTTTTTGTGACGGTGCTGCTGTATGCCAGCCGCGGCGTCAGCAGCGGGCTGGGCTTGTTGCTGCTGACGACGCTGGCAGGCGCAGCCTTGATCAGCCGTGGCCGGCTGGCGCTGTTTTTTGCCGCGCTGGCGAGTATCGCGGTGTTGCTCGAACACGGCTATGAAGTGCTGGTTTTTCAGGAAAGCGCTGGCCAGTTTATCCAGGTGGGGTTTCTCGCGGCCGGGTATTTTGCCACGGCGCTGGTGGCACACACGCTGGCGCAATTGACGCGGCAAAACGAACAAATCGCCGCGCAGCGCAGAATCGACGTAGCCAATTTGTCCGAGGTGAACCGGTTGGTGATTCGCGACATGCCGGACGGGGTGATCGTGGTCGACGGCGCCGGCGTGGTGCGGCAGGTGAATAAACAGGCCGAAGTATTTTTGGGTACGTTACAGCCCCGCGACAACGTGATGCTGATCGATTACGCGCCCACGCTGGCGGCGCATCTGGCGCGCTGGCGCGCGGGTACAGCGGGTGTGTCGTCGGAGTATGCGGTATCGATGGATGATCGCCACGGACTGCGGTTTGTGCCGGTGGGCGCGCAGCCGGAGGCGGGCACGGTGATATTCCTCGAGGATCTGACGCTTGTGCGCGAACAGGCGCAACAAATGAAACTGGCGGCGATCGGCCGCCTCACGGCGAATATCGCCCATGAGATTCGCAATCCGCTGGGCTCCATCAGCCACGCCGCGCAGTTGCTGCAGGAAGAGCCGGAAATATCGTCCGGCTCGCGGCGTCTGTTGGGCATTGTTCACGACAATACGCAGCGCTTAAATCGCATGGTGAACGATGTGTTGGGGCTTAAC
>JAYUAH010000820.1:0-6602 GCA_043741415.1 Betaproteobacteria bacterium | reverse complement strand
GCTCCGCCTGTTCCGTCTGGCTCAGAACGTGCGGCGGCAGCAGGCCGCGCAGACCCAGTGCGTCACGTTCTTTTTCGGTGAAGGCGGTACCTCTGTTGAGCAGAGGATCGCGCAGTATGTCGAGTCCATGCGGCGTGCCTACGGTGCCCTTATTGGTGTCGTTGAACATGGATGACCTCCTTAGTTAATTATTATGCGCCGCGGCCTGTCGGATTGAATTTGATAATCATGTCCGAGCCCTTGTCCACGGCCCAGATGTTGTCGTCCTTGTCGATGCGCACGGTATGCGCAAAAGCAAAACCGTAAAGTCCCTTGCCGATTTCGCGGATGAATTCGCCTCGCGCGCCGAACTCCAGCAACTGCGATGCCGTCGGCCCGTACGCCGGGCCGCTGGTGCTGTTGGAGCGGGTGAACACGAATACGTGGCCTTTGGAATTGACCGCGACACCGGGCACCTCGCCGAAGTTCATGCCTTCGGGGAGCTTCAGGAAATCGGGGACGGATTCGAAGGGAATGTCCGGCACGGATTGCTGGGCTAGAGAAGTGGCGGACCAGAGCAATAAAACGGATAACACGATTTTTTTCATCTCTATCTCTTTGATGAGTTCAACAAAAACCGTAGCCCGGATGAAACGAAGTGTAATCCGGGGTTCCGCTCCCCGGAATGCGCTACGCTCCTTCCGGGCTACAAGCCGATCTAAACCGTCGCCACCGGCGTCACCGGCGACCCCGCTGCACCCGGCATACGCAGCGGTGGCGCAGTGAGCAAAAAACTGCTGCGCTTGTTCTGCCGTAGCCAATCCGCGAGTTCAGTCAAGTACCACAACTCGCCGAGGTGTATGCCTAGCTTCACCAGGCAATGCTCATGCAACGGCAACGCCGGGCCGCGATGCGGCAGGCGCGGATCAGCACCCAAGGTGGACGAACGCTCGACCGCCAAGTTGTCCGCAGCAATGGCGGCAATGCCGCTGTCGGCGATCCACTCCAGCAGCGGCTTGTCGTAGCCATCCAACACCGAGCAACTGGTTTTAATGGTGTCATCCAACTTGCCATTCGCATCGCGAATCAATTGCCCCAGCCCCGTGTGCACACACAGGATGTCGCCTTTTTGCACGGTGACGTTGTCGTCGCGCATCACCTTGGCGAGCATTTCGTAGGTAATCGCTGTGCGGCCATCGCCGAAGTGATGACGCAAATCAATCATCACCGCGCGGCCCTGCACGCCGGTCTGTGCCATTTCCGCCACCGACACCGCGCGCGCGCCGAGTTCGCCGTGCAGGCCGCGGCCCTCGTTATCGACAATGCGCCAGCCGTTGTAAGACACCGCTTCGTCGACGCCATCGCCGTCGGCATCGAACATCGTGCCTTTGTGCGCGAAGCTGTCCCAGTGTGTGGAGTATTGCATGTAGAGCATGATCGCTTCGTCGGAGCCGACGTCATTAAAACGCGGATCAATTTTCGACGACGGCAGATTGAAATACGTTTCCTTGCCGCGAAACACCGGATGAAACACCGGCGGTTTGCGATTCGGATTGAGCACGGTGCCACCCGGTTTATCCAGCGGATGCGACAGCGTGAATACCTCGCCGGTTTTCACTTCTTGCAGCGCCGCCAGGCGCCGCTCGGCGGTAATGTAGTTCATGCGGCCGCGTTGATCGTCGTCTCCGAATTCGCCCCAGTTGGAATCTTCAGGGCGATTTTTCCATCTCCTTGTGTTTTTTGCCAATTTATAAATTTCCTTTAAAATCAAATACTTATATTATTTTATCAATGACGCTTTGAGCGCCGCGCGGTCGACTTCCGCACCGTTGATAAACATTTTGGAGATGCGCCGCGTGTTGCGTATGTCATTCAGCGGATTGGCATCGAGCACCAGAAAATCCGCGCGCTTGCACGCCACCAGCGTGCCCGTGTCATTGAGTTGCAGATACTCAGCGCTGCGGCTGGTGGCAGCGACGATCACCTGCATCTCGGTCATGCCTGCAGCGGCCATCAACTCAAGCTCGCGTTGCTCTGCGTAACCAAACAAATGATCGGGTAAGCCGGTGTCGCAGCCGAGAATAATGCGCGCCCCGGCTGCATTGAGCCGCGTGGTGTTGTTATGCACGTTGCCGTAAATGCCGCGCACGGTTTCCACCACTTCGGGATCGCGCGGCGCGAACAGGCCTTTCATGCGTTCGATCACCTCGGGCGACGCGGTGTCGCGCAACATCGCCGATAGATACGGATCGATAAACCAGCCCGGCGTGATGGTGTGCGTGGTGCGCTCGCCGCCGCCCATGTTGGGCATGACGTAAACATTGTTTTTCACCACCGATGCAATCAGCGCATCGTCCATCACCTTGTCACGTACCAGGTGCGCAAAGCTGCTGACGCCGGCCGCAGCGAGATCCATCGCGTCGCGGTGGTAATACACGTGCACACTCAAGCGCAGGCCGAGTTTGCGCGCCTCGTCGGCCGCGGCGCGTGACAGGTCGGGCGACAAACTCGGCGCGCGTCCGCCGCGATCATCGACCCAGATTTTGATGGCGTTGACCTTGCGCGCCGCCTGCTCCCGCACCGCCTGGCGAATCTGTTCTTCGGTGGTGACCTCATAGGCGATGCCCTTGTATGCTACTGCGCCCGGCCCCGCGTTCGGCGCGCCGATGCCGCGTCCGGCCACCATCAATCGCGCGCCACCGGCCGTGCCCGCCGCCTGCTCATCGCGGATTTGCAACGCAAGATCGCCGCGCTCGATGCCCTGCGACATCACCGTCGACACACCGTAATACAGCGCAAGATTCAAATCGTTCAGGATCACTTCGCGGGTGTAGTTGTCTGCACCGTAACTCAAACCTTTCTGAAAGCCCGGATGCACATGCGTGCTGATCAGCGTGGGCATCACGGTTTTGCCGCTGAGATCGACGCGTTTCACCTCCTCCGGCGCAACCACCTCGCCCTTGCGGCCCACGCGCGTGATCACGCCTCGCTCGACCAGAAACGCCGATGACTCAATCACCGCGCTGCCGTCACCGGGAATCAACCGCGCACCTTCATACAATTGCGCGGCTGCGGGCATGCAGCACAGCGCAGCAACGCTCATCACTACACTCAATAACGCAAATCGGATCATGGCATTCCTCTCTCGGTTGACTGTAGTATAAACGCAGTGTGCGTCCGAATTAGCGAATCAAGGTAAACTCACCCGCTTCCCCACTCCCGGAGAACAGCATGGCCAAAGCGTACTGGATTGCCTTCTACAAATCGATCAAAAACCAGGATCAATTCGCCGCCTACGCAAAACTTGCGCCGGCCGCCATACAAGCCCACGGCGGCAAATTCATCCTGCGCGGCATGCCCGCCAAGACCTATGAACTCGGTCTCAATCAGCGCGTGGTGATGATCGAATTCGACAGCCTCGAAAAAGCCACCGCCGCACACGACAGCCCCGGCTATCAGGAAGCGTTGCGCGTGCTGGGCGACGCGGTGGAGCGCGATCTGCGCATTGTTGAGGCTATCGCCTAAGAACAACGGCATTCGCCACAGAGCACACAGAGCAACACAGAGAAATCGACAGCACAGAGCCGTTCTCTGTGTTGCTCTGTATTGCTCTGTGTCCTCTGTGGCAAAAGCGTTACCAAACACACGCGATGTTAAGACCAGCCGCCCTACTCATCGGAATAACACTCATGACCGCCTGCGCCACCACCGCGCCCGTACCACCCGCCGCCCGCGCCGAACTCGCCCCCACCGGCAAGCTGCGCGCGGGTATTAACTTTCAGAACCCGTTGCTGACCAAACTCGGCCCCAATGGCGAACAAAGCGGCGTCGCCGTCGACCTGGTGCATGAGTTGGCCAAGCGGCTGGGTGTGCCGCTGGAAATTATTCCCTATCAATCAGCCGGGTCACTCGCGGACTCGGTGAATAGCGGCGTGTGGGATGTGTCGGTACTGGCCGAGGAGCCGGCACGCGCCAAAGATATCGCGTTCGCCGGTCCCACCACGGAAATCGAGGCCACGTATCTGGTGCCGGCGGGTTCGCCGCTGCACAAAATCGACGACGTGGATAAGCCCGGCGTGCGCATCGCGCTCGGCGCGAAAAGCGGCTACGACTTGTATTTGACCCGTACTCTGAAGCACGCACAGCGGGTGCCCATCGCCGGCTCTGGTGCCGCCTTCAGTCATTTCGTTGCCGAAAAACTCGAAGCGCTCGCCGGTCTGAAAACAGAACTGGTTAAATACGCTGCAGAGCTTCCCGGCTCGCGCATACTCGATGGCCGCTTCATGGTGGTGCGGCACACCGCAGGCATGCCGCGCGGACGTGGCGCCGCAGGCGAAGCCTATCTTCACGCGTTCGTCGAAGCGGTCAAGGCCGAGGGGCTGGTCACGCAATGGATTGCGAAGAGTGGTGTGCAAGGATTATCGGCAGCGCCTCCAGAGAAAAAATAAAGTTGATCAGCGCGCCGGCAACCCAACTTTGTCGTTCCCGCGCAGGCGGGAAACCATAACGCACTGCCACCTGGGACCACGCATGGGTTCCCGCCTGCGCGGGAACGGCAGTGTAGTTGTTCGCGTGGCACTTGCTTTCGTTGACGCACTTGCTTTATCGGGCACTACACACGCCCAAAACTATCCCGCCAAACCCATCCGGCTGGTGGTGCCGTTCGCACCCGGCGCCAGCGGCAACATCGGTGTGGATTTTGTCGCGAAGTCCGCGCCCGACGGCTACACGCTGATTTTCGGCCACGTCGGCACCTTTGGTTTTGGCCCGTCGCTGTTTGCGAAACTGCCGTACGATCCGGTGCGCGATTTCGCGGCGATGAATCTGTTTGCGATGGTGCCGAATACCAATTCCATTTCATAAGCTCAACAATTATTCGTCGTTTTCCCAATGAAAATTGTCAGCTTATTGATGAGCTACTGAAATAGAAATGGAATAATATGCTGGTGGTGCATCCGTCGCTGCCGGTGAAAACAGCGCGCGACCTGATTGCGCTGGCGAAATCAAAGCCCGGCTAGATCAACTACGCTTCAAGCGGCCCCGGCAGTGCCTCGCATCTCGCGGTGGAAAGTTTCAAGCTGCTCTCCAAAACCGATATCGTCGCCGTGCCCCATCGCGGTACTGGGCCGATGATGACAGACCTTTTTGCAGGACAAAAATTGCGTGCTGGGCCAAGGTGGTTAAGGATGTCGGCGTGAAACTGGACTAGCTATTTCGCCAACCCCATTTCGGTAAACAACGCCTTAATGTCGGCGTATTCCGCCTGCCAATGCTTGTAGGTATCGGCGCTGTTCTTATACGCGTTGACCATCAAATTGCGCTCCAGGTCTTTCAACCACTCCGGGTCTTTCAGCGCGCGGCCGAGGGTGGCGTCCCAATAGGTGATTTGCGCGGCACTCAGGCCGGGCGGGCCGGCAAGGCCGCGCCATATATCCTGCGCACTGTTAACGCCGAGTTCTTTCCACGTCGGCACGTTGGCGAGATCGCCTTCGCCGCGGCGTGGTGCGCTGATGGCGAGCACGCGCAATTTGCCGGCACGCATCTGCGCCAGCACGGTGGAGACCGAGCCTGCTGCCGCATCGACGTGGCCGCCCATCGCCGCCGTCAGGCCTTCGGCGCCGGAGTTGAACACCACTGAGCGCAGTTTCTTGATGTCGATGCCCGCGGCTTTCATCGCATGGGCGTATGCCGTGTGCGTACCGTTGCCGACCACGGTGCCGATCGCTACCGATAACGCGGCAGGGTCTTTACGCAGCCGCTCGACGAAATCTTTACCGTCTTTGATCGGCGAATCCACGCGCGTCACCAGCGTGACATACTCGACGGCGATGATCGCCAGTGGCGTAAAGTCGCTATACGTGAGCTTGCTGCGGCCCGCCACAGGGTTGCTGATCAGCGATTGCGCCACCACCTGCATCAGGTGAGCGTCACCCTTGTGCTGCGCCAGGTAGGCCAGGCCCAACGCGCCGCCGCCGCCGGGCCGGTTGGATACGTTCGACGGCTGCTCGAATAATTTACGCTCCTGAAAAATTCTTTGCAGCAGCCGGCCCTGGCGATCTTGTGGGCCGCCAGGTGACGTGCCGACGATGATGTCGACCGGGCGTTCGGGTTTCCAGGTTTGGGCTTGCACAGGTGCAAGAGTGAATGCAGCCGCACAGGCGATGGTTCGAATTATAAATTTATTCAATAAAATCATATACTTACGTGAATTATGCGATGTGCATACGGCACTCAAATGCCGCCCGGTTCATCCTTCGGATAGCGCAAATTGCGCGCCGGATAAACTTTGCCCGGATGTTGTTTTAACGCGTCTTCATCCACCTCCACACCGAGGCCTGGCGCCGTGGGTAAATCGATGTAACCATTTTTCGGCTTCAGTTGATTCGGCGAAATCTTGTCGACGAAATCCACGAACGGCAAAAAGTATTCGGTGATAATAAAGTTCGGCATGGTCGCCGAGGCATGCACGGTGGACGCCAGCGCGACCAGCGTGGAGTTGTAATTGTGCGGCGACATGGCGACGAGGAACGGCTCCGCCATCGCGGCAATTTCTTTCAACTCTAAAATGCCGCCGCAGCACGCCACATCCGCATTCAGAATATCGGCCGAGCGCTTTTCGAGCA
>JAYUAH010000819.1:0-2802 GCA_043741415.1 Betaproteobacteria bacterium | reverse complement strand
GCTTTGATCACGCCAGCGGCTTCGGACTGTTGCGCGCCGCGACCACGGTGGCCAAGCGGCCCTTGCGCTGCGGCGATGCTTCAAAGCTCACGGCCCTGCAGACGGTACGCATCGCCGCGCACGCTTCGGCGGGCGGTGTGTCCGCGGCGTGTGTGTCATCACGCCGCCGCTTCACCGGCTGGTGGGAATACATGATCGACGACGCTATTTTCACCGCGCCGCCGCGCGGTGAACACAGCGGTGCGGCCTTGCTCGACGATGACGGCCAGTTGCTGGGCATCGCGTCGCTATGGGTGAGCGATACGCTGGCCACCGGCGTTGCGTTTCCGGGCAATATGTTTATTCCGATTAATCTGCTGGAACCCATATTCGACGATTTGATCACGCACGGCCGGCGGCGCACACCCGGCCGGCCGTGGCTGGGGATTTACACCGAAGAACTCGAAGGCCATGTGGTCGTCACACGCACGCTGCCGGATGGGCCGGCTGCGCAATCCGGCATCAAGCGCGGCGACATCGTGCTGGGTGTGGCCGGTCACTCGGTGGGCAATCAAAGCGAATTTTATGAGCGCCTGTGGGCCAGCGGCGAAGCCGGCGACGACGTGACCTTGCACGTGCTGCACGAAAAAAAGGTCAAACACTTTGTGGTGTATTCGGCCGACCGCACGGATTATTTCAAGCCGTGGGTCGTGCGCTAATTGCGTTAAATCCAGCCGCGCCCGGCCAGTTCGGATTTCAGGTACGCATAAAACACCGGTGCGGCGATCACACCCGCGAGGCCGAAGGCCGCTTCCATCACCACCATCGCCAGCAGCAGTTCCCACGCCGCCGCGTCGATCTGCGCGCCGACGATGCGTGCGTTGACGAAGTATTCGAGCTTGTGAATGATCACCAGAAAGGCCAGTGAAGCGATGGCCACGGGCATCGAGTAACTCAGGCTGATGACCACGATCATCGAGTTGGAAATCAGGTTGCCGAGCACCGGTAGCAGGCCCGCGAGAAAGGTGATCAGGATCAAGGTTTTCGCCAGTGGCAGGTGCACGCCGAACAGCGGCAAAACGACCATCAGGTAAATCGCGGTCAGCACCGTGTTGAGCGCGGAAATACGCACCTGCGCAAACACGATGCGGCGAAACGCTTCGGCAAGCTTGGCCGTGCATTGCGACAGCGCGCGTGCCAGCGGGCCGCGCGTTTGCCCTGGGTGTGCCTGGCGCAGCGACACCAGCGCGCCGATCACCATGCCGATTAACGCATGCACCAGCCCGTGGCCCACTTCGCCGCTCGCGGTTTTGACTTCGGCGGCGTGTTCACGCAGCCACGTCACGGCTTGATCCTTCAAGTCTGTGGCATCGATGGATATCCACTCGCCGATCGCGGCCGGCAAGGTTTCGCGTGCTTTGTCGAGGATTTCCGCCATTTTTTCGAGCAACACCGAGAGGCTGCCCGCGTCGCTGTGGAGGAACGTTACCGTGGCCATGGTTGCACCGCCGATCACCAGAATAATCAGCGTCAACATCAATGCCAGTACCACGATTTTGGCGCGGCCCGGATGGTCCACGCCGAACAGGCGCGGTGCGAGCTGGTGCACCAACTCGTGCACCAGCAAGCCCGCAAACAGCGCCGGCAGCAAATGCAGCTTGATCACGGCGGGCAGGGCTACGGCCATGAATGCGAGTGCCGCAATTTCCGGGCGGCTCAGTGCGGCGGGTGGCGCATAGTGGGTCATGATTGTTTTGATTTCACGGTTTACGCCGTAACGCGGGTGCGTCGTTTGACGTTTGGGCGCGCCGGCGGCACGCTCGCACGCAATGCATTCAGAAACAGGTCGACCAGGCGGTCGGCTTCCAACGCCCGCGGACGATGGTCGAGGTCCATGACCCAATTGCTGACCAGGCCATCGAGCAGTGCGCGCAAACCGACGGCTGCCTGCCGCGTGTCCAGCGTGTGCGGGAGCTGGCCTTTGGCGACTGCTGCGCGCAGCCCTTGCTCGATTTGCGTGAGGCAGCTTGCGCGCATCTCGTTAAAGCGTTGCAACACCGATGTCATTTCATCGACGTGTTCACACTTGTGATAAACGATGTGAAATACGCGGCGCGCCTGCGGATCTTCCGCTGTCCGTCGCAGAATGCTGATCATCATGCCGCGTATGCTGGCGAGCGGGTCGGCAGCAGCGCGATGATTGGTCTGGCACATCGGCGATTCCATGGGCATGGTGACGCGCGCGACCATGCTGCAGAATAAATCAGCCTTGTCGGTGAAATGCCAATAGATTGCGCCGCGGGTCACGCCAGCCGCTTCGGCAATATCGGCGAGCGAGGTGCGCGTGACGCCGCGTTCGCTGAATACCCGTTCCGCGACATCGAGCAGGCGGTCGCGCGTTGCGAGTGCTTCGTCTTTGGTACGTCTAACCACAATACTGCTCCACTTTAGTGCGTAATACTGAAAACCTCTGCGTGATCATGGTCTTGAGTGTAGCACTTTCACGCTTTACATACATACATGCATGAATGTATGTAATATGGATGCAATGCCCGATAGGTATTCTCACTTGCATGCGCTGTTCTCCGATTATAGGCCGCCGCCAATGAAGCCCGCAAATAAAAGCCTGCTATTTCGAGTGCTACTACCTGCGTTGTTATGTACCTCGTCGCTGCTGGCGGGCTGCAACAAGCCCGCCAGTGGACCGCCCGGCGGCGGCATGCCGCCCGCCGCCGTGTCCGTGGTCACGGTAGAGCAACGCGACGTACCGGTGCGCTATGAATACGTGGCGCAGACAGCGGGTTTTCGCGAAGTCGAAGTGCG
>JAYUAH010000818.1:0-2806 GCA_043741415.1 Betaproteobacteria bacterium | reverse complement strand
GTGAAACCATACGCCCCGCGTTTCGTTCGAAGCTGCCATACGACGCGCGGCGCCATTTGGCGCCGGTGTCGATGGTAGCGGCAGCGCCCTATGTGCTGCTCACGCATCCGTCTGTGCCCGCGCGCAGTGTGAAAGAGCTGGTAGCGCTCGCCGCCACGCAACCCGGCAAGCTCACCTATGGTGCCACGGGCGTCGGCAGCACCTCGCATCTCGCCGGGGAGCTTTTCAATGCCATGGCGAAAATCAAAACCGTGATGGTCGCTTACAAAGGCTCGACCGATAGTGCCGTGGCCACCGCGTCGGGCCAGGTTGATCTGAGTTTCAGCACCATCACCGCGGTACTGCCGCTGTTGGATTCGGGCCGGCTGCGGCCCATTGCGATCACCAGCGCCAAGCGCTCGACGCTGATGCCCACCACGCCCACCGTCGATGAATCGGGCTTGCGCGGCTACGACTGCGTGGCATGGTTCGGCATCGTCGCGCCGGCGGGTGTGCCCAAAGACATTGTCGAGCGGCTCAATGCACTTATCGTCAAAGCCGGCCCCGAAATGGCGGCACAGTTCGGCAAGCAAGGGCTCGACGTGCGCACCAATACGCCGGAACAATTTGCGACCATGATACGCAATGAAATCGATCAGAACATTAAACTCATCAAAGCGGCAGGCATCAAGGCTAAATAGTAAAATCTTGTTTAAAAACAAATACTTACGTAGATCACGGAGATAACCATGCACATCGATGGCGGTTGCCACTGCGGCAATATCACTTATGAAGCGGAGATTGACCTAGATGCCGTGAGCATTTGCCACTGCACCGATTGCCAGACACTCACCGGCACCGCGTATCGCGTGAATGTGCGCGTGCGCAAACAGGATCTCAATATGCGCGGCGGCAAACCGAAGACTTATATCAAGACCGCCGAGAGCGGCACCCAACGCGCGCATGCGTTTTGTCCCGAATGCGGCACGCCGATTTACTCAACGTCGGTGGAAGACGATCCGCAGATGTACGGGCTACGCGTAGGCACTGCCCGGCAAAAAGCACTGCTGCCACCGAAAAAACAGGGTTGGTGCCGCTCGGCGATGCCGTGGGCGATGAATATTGATGCGCTGCCGAAAATTGCGACGCAGGTGCCACGATGAAAAACGAGATTGCACTCATCGTCGGCGCCGGCAGCGGACTCAGTGCTGCGATCGCGCGTGCGTTTACGCGTGAAGGCCTGCGCTGCGTGCTGGCCGCGCGTCACCCCGACAAACTCAAAGCGCTGTGCGAAGAAATCGGCGCGACTGCCACCGCGTGCGATAGCGCGCAACCAGAACAAGTCAACGCACTGTTCGCGCAACTCGACACGCTGTGCGACGCACCCGCGGTGGTGGTCTACAACCCCAGCGGACGCGTGCGCGGGCCGCTGATCGAACTCGATGCGAAACAAGTCGCCGACGCCATTGCGATCACCGCTTACGGCGGTTTTCTCGTCGGCCAGGCCGCAGCCCAACGCATGCTGAAAAAAGGTGCGGGTACTATTTTATTCACCGGCGCCTCGGCCAGCATCAAGGGTTATGCCCAGTCGGCGCCCTTCGCCATGGGCAAATTTGCGCTGCGCGGCCTCGCGCAAAGCATGGCACGCGAACTCGCGCCGCAGAATATCCACGTTGCGCATGTCGTGATCGACGGCGGCATCAGTTCCGCGCAACGCCTTACGCCGGCGGACAAGCCCGACAGCCTGCTCGATCCGGTAGCGATTGCGCAGAGTTACGTTGACCTCTTCAAACAACAGCGTAGCGCGTGGACGTGGGAGATCGAAGTGCGGCCGTGGGTGGAGCGGTTCTGATTTTTGAAACAGGTTTCGCCGAGCGGGGAGGCTCAAATGACAAAACAACTACGGATATTCGGATTCATCATCGCCGTCTCGGCACTTTTGCCTATTGCAACGGTCGATGCACAAGTGCCGATACAGGATCAACAAGAAGCCGGAGCGCCATTACGGCCTGCGATCATGGGGCCATCCGGCGGCGTGTCGACCGGGCATCCGCTGACGACAGCCGTGGCGTTTGGCGTTTTGCTCAAGGGCGGCAACGCGTTCGACGCCGGCGCAGCATCGCTGTTTGCGGGCGGTGTGCTGGAGCAAGACCTCTACAGCCTCGGCGGCGAGGCGCTGGTGCTGGTGTATCCCAAGAAAGAAGGTAAGGTCACTTCGATTGTTGGACAAGGTTGGGCGCCGCACGCGGTGAATGTCGATTGGTACGTGTCGCGCAACAAAACACTGGAAGGCAAAGGACTGGATCCCGCGGTCATTCCCGGCGCGGTGCATGCAGCGCTAACCGTGCTGGAGAAATGGGGCACGATGAGCTTCGAGGATATCGCGATGCCCGCGATTGAATACGCCGAAAAGGGTTTCCCGATCCGCCCCAGCACGGTGAATACCATCCAGCGCCAGCGAGCGTTCATCGACAAATGGCCCACCAACAAAGCCTATTGGTTAAAGCCAGATAGCACGCCGTACAAAGCAGGCGATACCATCAAGATGCCGACGCTCGCGCGCACGCTGCGGCGCATGGTCGAGGCCGAACGCGAGGCCAAAGTACGGGGACGCGCGGCGGGCATTACGGCGGCGCGCGACCGTTTTTACAAAGGCGATATCGCGCGCGACATGGTCGCCTTTTTGCAGCAGCATGGTGCGCCGTTTGATGCCAGCGATTTTGCAGACTATTTCGCAAAAATCGAGGCGCCCGCGCGCACTACCTATCGCGGCTACACCGTCTACAAACACGGCTTCGGCAGCCAGGGACCGGTGATGCTGCAAGCG
>JAYUAH010000817.1:0-14879 GCA_043741415.1 Betaproteobacteria bacterium | reverse complement strand
GAGCGCCTCGTTCGATCGCGACGCCGGTACCGTCGCGATCTGTATGCCCTTGCGCAGCCCTTTGGGCGTTACCACCGTACCGTTGATGCGCGCGGCATGCGTCGGCGCGGGCGCTTCCGTCACCAGCACGTCTTCGCGGCCCGCCTTGCGCAGCAGTGGCGTCAGGCGCGCAGCCGGCCAGTAACCGTGGCTCTGAACGTGTACGACGGCACCGCGCGCAAACTCGGGAACCATCGCGCTGAACTTCTCTTCGAGCTGATGCATGTCGACTTCGATCAGCACTGCCTCGGCATCGCTCAACGCCTGCGCCGTGGTGTAGCATATCTTGTCGAGCCTGGCAAAGCCGGTTTTCTTCGAGATGAGGTGCTGCGCATCGCCTTCAACCGTGAAGCCGCCTGCCTTGCGTAATTCCGGGAGCTGATCCTTCTGCTCCGCAAACACCGTGTAGCGGACTTGGTGGCCGCACAACGTGAGATCCGCCGCGCACACGGCGCCTATCGCGCGCGCGGTGTTACCGATGACTGCGACTTTCGACATGCAACTGCTCCACTTCCGACGTTAATCGCGCCCAGTTTCGCGCAACGCATCCCCCAAAACCCCAACTAATTCATCAATCTGCTGCTTGCTGATAATCAGCGGCGGCGACAGTGCAATGATGTCGCCCGTGGTGCGTATCAGCACGCCTTTGTCGTAGCATTTCAAAAACGTCTTGAACGCGCGTTCGGTGGGTTTGCCCGCCTTGGGTTCGAGTTCGATACCGGCGACTAAGCCGATGTTGCGGATGTCGATGACGTTGGGCATTTCGCGCAGGGCATGCACGGCTTGCTCGAAGTAGGGCGCGAGTTCGTGCGCGCGGGCGAAGAGGCCTTCTTCTGCGTAGACATCGAGTGTGGCTTCGGCAGCGGCGGTGGCGAGCGGGTGGCCGGAGTAGGTGTAGCCATGGAACAGTTCCACCGTATGCGGCGGTGCGTTGTTGACCACGGCGTCATAAATGCCTTTGCGCACGCCGACCGCGCCCATCGGCACCGTGGCATTAGTAATGCCTTTGGCCATGGTGATAATGTCGGGCGTCACGTCAAACGTTTGCGCGGCGAACGCGCTGCCGGTACGGCCGAAGCCGGTGATCACCTCATCGAAAATTAGCAGCAGATTATATTTATCGCAGATCTCACGCAGGCGCTTGAGATAACCCTTGGGCGGTATCAGCACGCCGGCCGAGCCGGCCATCGGCTCTACGATCACCGCAGCGATGTTGGAGGCATCGTGCAGCGCGATGATGCGCGATTCCAGTTCATCGGCGAGGTGTGCCCCCCAGTTCGGTTCGCCGCGCGAGAACGCGTTTTCCTTGAGGTTGTGCGTGTGCGGCAGGTGATCGACGCGCGGCAACATGCTGCCGTACATTTTGCGATTGGCAGGCATGCCGCCGACGGAAATGCCGCCGAAGCCCACACCGTGATAGCCGCGCTCGCGGCCCACAAACACATTGCGATGGCCTTCGCCGCGCGCGCGGTGATAGGCGAGCGCGATTTTCATCGCGGTATCAACGGCCTCGGAACCGGAGTTGCAGAAGAACACATGATCCAGATCGCCGGGCAGCATGGCTGCAATGCGCTGCGCCAAACGAAACGAACCCGGATGCCCCATCTGAAACCCCGGCGCGTAATCCATGGTCTCGGCCTGCTTTTTGATGGCGGCGACAATTTTGGTGCGGCAATGTCCTGCATTCACACACCACAGGCCCGAGGTGCCGTCGAGCACTTGGCGCCCGTCGTCGGTAACGTAGTGCATGTCTTTGGCGCCGACCATCATGCGCGGCGCGGCTTTGAACGCGCGGTTTGCGGTGAAGGGCATCCAGTGGGCTTGCAGCGAGAGATCGTTGGGCGGCATGGTGATGGCCTTGGTGAATTTTATACGGTGAGGAATTTTACGCCGGATCAGGCGCGGCGCTTGTCCAGGTACAGTTTCAACCGTGGATACACCTTGAGTGCGTTGCCGCTGAATATCTTGGCGCGCGTTTCCGGCGACACCCAATCGATGGCTTCGATGTAACGCTTGGTATCGTCGAAGTAGTGGCCGGTTTCCGGGTCGATGCCCTTCACCGCGCCGACGATTTCCGAGGCAAACAGCACGTTATCCTGCGGGATTACTTTCAGCAGCAGTTCGATACCCGGTTGATGGTAGACGCAGGTGTCGAAGAACACGTTGTTCATCATCGCCGACAGCGGCGGGCGTTTCATGTCCTGCGCCAGGCCGCGATAACGTCCCCAGTGATAGGGCACCGCGCCGCCGCCGTGCGGAATAATGAAACGCAGCGCCGGGAAATCCCTGAACAAATCCGCCTGAATAAACTGCATGAACGCCGTGGTATCGCCGTTGATGTAGTGTGCGCCGGTGGCATGAAAATTTGGATTGCACGACATACTCACATGCACCATCGCCGGCACATCGAGTTCGCACATGGCTTCGTACAGCGGATACCAGCTTTTGTCGGTAAGAGGCGGGCCGCTCCAGTGGCCGTCCGACGGATCGGGATTGACATTGCAGCCGACGAAGCCCAGTTCATTCACACAGCGTGTCAACTCGGCTACGCAATTCGCCGGACTCACGCCTGGCGACTGCGGCAATTGGCACACGCCGACGTAGCTTTCCGGATACAGCGTGCACACGCGATGAATCATGTCGTTGCACGCCCGCGTCCAATTACGGCTGGTGGTTTCGTTGCCGATGTGATGCGCCATGCCGCCGGCCTGCGGCGAAAAAATCGTCAGGTCGACGCCGCGTTCACGCTGGATACGCAACTGATTTTTTTCAATCGACTCGCGGATTTCATCGTCGCCGACTTTGAGATTGGCCACCGGCACAGGTAATGCTGGATCGGCGAGCGCGGCAATTTGTTGTTGGCGAAAGGCACCCAAGGCGCGCGGGGCGGTGGTGTAGTGGCCATGGCAGTCGATAATCATAAAATTGTTTATAATCAAGTACTTATGGTAATATAGCGAAGCAGGCTGAGGCGCTGGCGATCGCATACCCCGACCGCGTGCCGAGCACCGTAGTGTGCTCCATATGATGCCGCTGCGTCTGATCAAAATCCGCCAACGCCATGTGCATGCTACAGCGGTTATCCCACAACACAATATCGTTGGCACGCCATTGATGGCGATAGACAAACTCGGGTTTGGTGGCGTGGCGATTCAGTTCGCTGAAGCGCCGGCTGATATCGAGATGCTGTTTGTGCAGTTTGATACTCATGGCGATTCCGCTTCCGATGAAAACTACGCGCGCGCCGGCCACACCGCCGCATGCGACCCGCGTGGTGCCGCCGGTCGCGCCCAGCGTCCCGGCGTATCGGACAACTGCACTGCCGGCGCCAGATGCGTCACGCGCCCCCACGGCGAATCGTGCTCCATCAGCAAGCGTTGCAAAATCTCCGGTGGGAATTCCGCCGGCAGGTTCTGATATTCGGCAGGCGCAAAACGGCCCATGCCGCGAAACCATTCACCGGTTGCCGCGAGCGCGGTGCGCACCATCCAACTGCCGCCGATGGTCGCGCGCCTATGCAGCGCCACCATGGTGGCGTACGCCAGCACATAGCCCGCGATGTAATCGTGCGGCGAGCCGGGCAGGAACGCGGGCTTTTCATTGTTAGGGCGCCACGCCATGCCGTTGAACGATTGCACCACGGTGTCGTAGCCGCGCTTGTCTTTCCACGGGCCTTCGAAGCCCCAGGCATTGAGCGTGACATAAATAATGCCGGGACGCGATTGCGCCACTGCTTCCGGCGACAGGCCGCGCGCGGCGAGTGAGCCGGGGCGATAGGCCTGCAAAAATATGTCGCTGTCCTTGACCAGCCCGCGCATGGTTTCGGCTTGCGCGGGGTCGCGCAAATCGATGTGCGTTTGCAGTTTGCCGATGCCGGTGTCTACGTCCGAGGGCGCACCGAGATCGGGCAAATCCTTGCGTGTCACCCGCAGCACATCCGCGCCGTGTTCGGCAAATACCTTGGCGCACGAGGGGCCGGCGAGCACGCGCGTGAGATCGAGCATGCGGATGCCTGACAGCGGGCGGTCGCCTTTGGGTAAAGGTTGCGGCGGCGCGTCGCCGATTTTGATGATTTCAAACAGTGGTTGCTGGGCCGCGCTTTTTTGCTGCGGCAGCGTTTCCCATTCGGCTTCGGTCTTGATCAAACCACCGCAACCGCCGTTGGCGAACATGGCTTCTTCCAGTTCCAAGCCGTCGCGTTGCGCAACGGCTTTGGCGACCGCGTCTTTGTCGAAGGGCGCACCCACGGCCTTGAGATTGCCGTCGCGCACATTCGGAAAATTGCAGTGCAAATACATCCAGCGGCCGTCTTTCAGTTGATAGAAGCCGGTGACTTTGGCGCTATCTTCTTCGGGTTTTTTGCCATCGAGTTTGAGGTAGCGCGGGCTGCGCAGCGCAGCCGCGGCTGCGTGCATGTCGAGACGTATCTGCTGCGTGCGTCCGGTTTTAAGCTTCCACAATTCAGCGGCCATCATGCCGGTGGCCGCGATGCACGCCGCGCCCGGTGCCACAAATTTATACGGCGTCGGCAGCAGCAGATCGGAGCCGGTGATTTCAACATTGTCCGCCGTTGATGTCGGCAGGCCGGCGAGTTGCAGCAGATGATTCAGGTGCGGGTTGGCCATGACTATTCCTTTACGATACTTTGGGTAGTTCTTCGCGCCTCTTCGGCCCCGTGTATAGCTCCGGCCAACGGCGCAGGGTTTCGTCACTCTCCGGCGTATACATGTGGCAGGTGTTGAAAGTGCGCGGTGTTTCGCCGGGTACATGTTTGCGTTTGGCTTGGCGCGCGTCATTGGTGGTTTGATACGCAACGGCGGCGATGCGGCCGAGCAGTTCCCACAGGTGCGTGCAGCCGTGCGAGCGGCCGATGATGGCGTTCAGGCCACGCGTCCAGCCGGCGGAAATGCGATGGCCTTTGAGCTTTTCGAACCTCGGCGTGATGTCGCCGCACAGCCGGTACGGACTGTTGTCGGTCGCGGCCACGCACTCGTGGATCATCATGTCGAGATCGATGGTGAGCCGTATCCACATGTCATGCGCGGGAAAGCCTGCCGGTAAATCAGGGCTACCCGTGCGATTGAACCAGGTGTAGGCCTTGGTATCGGTGAGATGGCCTTCGATATCCCACAGACCATCATCGCGTTCGTAACCGCGGCAATCGATGACGCGGTTGTGGCTGAGTTTGCGTGCTACAGGGCGGGTTAAGGGCATTTTCGTAAGTATTTGATTTTAAACAATATTTTTAAGGACTGCTAATGCATCAACGGCTTTGACGCCTTGGCCATTTATACCTTTAGGTAGCACGAGCAAGGGATTGATATCGAGTTCGGCGAGTGTGCCATTGAGATTCACCGCGAGGTGCGACACGTGCACCAGCACTTTCGCCAGTGCGTCGACATCGCATGCGGGCTTGCTGCGAAAGCCCTGCAGCAGCTTCGCGCCTTTGACTTCGGTAATCATGTCGTGCGCTTCGGTGAGTGTGATCGGGCAATGGCGCATCGCCACGTCTTTGTACACTTCGACCATCACACCGCCGCTGCCGAACAGTAAAGTGGGACCAAGTTGCGCATCGTAAGTGACGCCGACGATGACTTCGACGCCGCCCTGGACCATCTCCTGCACCAGCACGCCGTTGAGCTTCGCATTGGGCGCGTGTGCTTTCGCATTGGCCAGAATTGTTGCGTGTGCCTCGCGCACTTCATCGGCATTTTTTAAATTGAGGCGCACAACGCCCGCTTCAGTCTTGTGTGGAATGTCGGCAGAATCGGCTTTCAACACGACGGGATAGCCGATTTTCTCGGCAGCTTTCACTGCGGCGTCGGCATCCTGGGCGCAGACGTCCATCGACACCGGCACACCCCAGGCGGCGATGAGTTGTTTGCTTTCGGATTCCGACAATGCGTTGCGCTTGAGATTTTGCAACTTGGCGAGCGTTTCTGTTTGCGCAGCGTTGATCGCCGGTGCTGTGGCGAATCCCTGCTTCATGCGCTTGTCATTCCACGCGTGATAATCGAGCAAATGCCGCAAGCCGCGAGCCATCGAATCGGGCGTGTAAAACAGCGGCACCCCAGCGGCTTTGAGTTTGGTGAGACTGGCGCTGGCATCGCGCGTGCCGGTCCACATATAGGCCACGTTTTTGTCGGTTTTTTTGCGTAACTCGATGATCTGATCGATCTGCTGTTCCTTGCCCGCGCTGGCGATGGCGAGCGCGCCGACCCCCGGCTCGTTGATCATGGCATCCATAATCGCGGGGAAGAAATCGCTGTTGGCCTTGCCCGTAACGTCGGCCGGGTTCGCGGCCCAGCCGAAGCCTTTGATTACGCCGTTGATCACGTCGAGCGCGCTGTCGCTCAGCACCGGCAGATCGAGGCCTTGTTGCCCGCACATATCGGCGGTGAGTGAACATATGCCGCCGGAGTGCGACACCACCGCGATGCCCGGTTGCTTGGGCTTCTTCGACTGCGCGAGCAGGTGCGCGACTTCGAGCAAATCGTCATAACTCGGCACACGGATGACACCGTATTGTTTGCAGATCGCGTCATACAAGGCGTCGGAGCCGGTGAGTGCGGCCGTGTGCGAACTGGCGGCGCGCTTACCCAGATCGGAGCGGCCGATTTTGATCAGCACAATCGGTTTGCCGCGCTCGGCGGCGAGCTTGGCTACTTCGATAAATTTTTGCGCGTTCTTGAAGCCTTCGACAAAACCCGCGATGACCGTGGTGCCTGCGTCGTCGAGTAGATAGCGCGCGAAGTCCGAAAAATCGAGATCGGCTTCGTTGCCGGTGGACACCACATAACTCAGACCCATGCCCGAATCGGCAGCGCGCGCAAGAAACGGCCCGAACAGCGTCGCGCCGCTTTGGCAGACGAGCCCCACGGTGCCGGTAACACCGGCCATCTGCCGGCTCGACGAGGTGAGCCAGATGTCGTCGCGTATGTTCGCGAGCCCCAGGCAATTGGGGCCACTGATGCGCAGGCCTGATTCGCGTGCGAATTTCGCAACCTCGCCTTGCAAATCCGCGCGCTCGCTAAGCCCGCGTTCCGAGAACCCGGCAGAAATTACAATGGCCGCGCGCGTGCCCTTGGCGTGCGCTTCCTTCAACGTGGCGAGCACATGGTTATAGGGTACCACCACCGCCACCACGTCCGGCGTTTCCGGCAGTTCGGTGATGCTTTTGTACGACTTCACGCCGAGAATCTCGTCGTACTTCGGGTTGACCGCATACACATTGACGCGGTCTTTCATTTTCAAAGCGGCATTCAACATGCGCCCGCCGTACTGCTGGCGCGGCGTAGCACCCACGATGGCGAGCGACTTCGGGTTGAGCATCGTATGGATCGATGCCATCTGGTCTTTAGTCCAGATTGTCATAGCCGTTTTTCTCTTTCATGAATTGAAGCGGATAGCTGCGGCGTTGCGCGGGTGAACCGCAATGTAACGGCGCGCTGCCGCGTACGCAAGCCTGCGCGTTCCGCACAGTGGATTGGAGTAGACTTTCGCATCATCTTCCTCCAACAACAGCGAGGTTTCACATGGAAAAGAAATTCATCAACCCCGAAGGCCTGGTCAAACCCGGCGCATACACGCCGGCCGTCAGCGTGAGCGGCGGCAGAACCATTTACATCTCAGGCCAAGTGTCGCAGGACGGCGCGGGCCACCTCGTCGGCAAAAGCGATCTTCTCGCGCAGACGGAACAGGTTTACAAGAATCTCAGCATTGCACTGGCGGGTGCTACCGCGACCTTCGCCGATGTGGTGAAGCTCAACGTCTACGTTGTCGGCTACGAATCGCAACATCGTGCGTTGCTGCAATCGGTGCGGGAAAAATACGTGTCGAAAGAAAATCCGCCGGCGAGCACGCTGATCGGTGTGCAGGCCCTGGCGAGTTCGGCGTTTTTGGTGGAGATTGAGGCGGTGGCGGTGGTGGGGTAGGAGACGCTTATATGTCTAGTCTTAACATTCCCGAGAGTTTCCCACTTCTAAAATTGGTAGCGCAAGAATTAACTCAAGTTTCTATTGGCGTGCACCATGTCAGGCTCAACTTTTATAATCCTGACGAGTCAGTTACGGGTAAGTGGAAGCCCGGCGCCGCGATCGATTTTGAGGCTGGATTTGAGCTTCGCGAAGAAGGAGCGGCTATTCAGTCGGCATTGAATAAGAATCTGCGGTCAAAAGCGGGATGCCTTACGATTCTTCTCGGACAGAGTATTGTGTCCGTTAAGAAGCTTGCAAAAAATGAATTGCTTCTAGTATTTTCAAATGGTGTGTCGATTCAACTTCTCACGGATTCGATTGGCTTTGAGTCTTATCATCTTCACGTCGATGAACAGTCAGTTGACGTTGTGGTGAGCGAAGAAGTCTAGGCGTGTAGGCGCGGTGACGCAGGAACCCCAGCGTTCCGCGAACGTTAGGGTTCGCTGCGCTTACCGCCAACCTACAATACCTAAGTATTTGATTTTAAACAATATTTTATTTAAGCCGCCGCAGCCCCCAACACGCTCTCCGACACAAACTTCGCCAACCACCGCTTATTGGTAATCATGCCTTCCTGCCACACCGCTTCGATGTTGGGCACGGTGGAGGCTTTCACCGCGGGTGCGGCGAGCAGGGCATCGCGCCAGGCTTTGAGGTGCGGAAATTTTTCGATGATGCCGAGCGGGTGCAATGCTTCCATGAAGGTGTAGCGTTGCAGGAACGGCGCGTAGGCGGCATCGACCAGTGACAGTTTCGGGCCGTTGAAATACGGGCCGCCGCTGTTGCCAACGCCGCCGCGCTTGGCTAACGCATCGTCGAGCTTGCCGAATACTTCGCTGATTTTTGCAGCGCGCTTCACGAATTCTTCTTCGGAATCGGCATAGGCGGTCTGCGAGATGGCGCTGGCGAATGTGGATACGTAATCGGTCCACGCGCGGTTGCGTGCGCGCGCTATCGGGTCGGCCGGATGCAGTTGCGGTGCCGCGGTTTCGTCGAGATATTCGGCGATGGCATTCGATTCAAACAGCGCGTCGTTTTCACCGATGCGCAGTACCGGCACCTTGGAGTGCGGTGAAATTTTGAGAAACCAGTCGGGGCGTTTGTTGCGGTCGATGTAGGTGATGTCGTAATCAATGTTCTTCGCGCGCAGCACGATGGCGGCGCGTTGCACCCACGGGCAAGTTTTGAAGCTGCACAGCATAGGTTTGGCTGACATGGTCTCTCCTTCGGATATTAAGATTGGTTAATCCAGCGTTACGCCGGAAGTCTTGGCAACACGCACCCACTTTTCACCTTCAGCCTTGACGAAAGTGGTTACCTCGTCAACGGATGAGCCTACGGTGACCACACCCTGCGCGCCGAGCCGCTCGCGTACATCGGGCGATTGGAGCGCTTTGGCGAACGCGCCTTGCAGGCGCGCGATGAGGTCTTTGGGTGTGGCGGCGGGCACTACGATGGCGTACCAGTTATCGACAATCACGCTGGGCAGTCCTGCCTCGGCGCTGGTGGGCACGTCGGGAAATCCGGGAAAACGTTTCGCGGTCGCGATCATCAGGGCACGCAGTTTGCCGGCGTTGACGTGCGGCACGAGTATCGGGATGTCCCAAAAGCCAAGCTGCGTGTGACCGCCGATCATGTCGGTGACGGCAGGGGCCGCGCCTTTGTAGGGCACGTGATTGATGCGGATGCCGGCCGTGTTGCGAAATAGTTCCGCCGCCAGATGCGGCACGCCGCCAGTGCCGGCGGAGCCGTAGTTGAGTTCGCCAGGGCGCGCCTTGGCCAGCGCGACCAATTCCTTCGCGGTTTTTACCGGCAACGCGGGATGCACCACCAGCGCCTCGGGTACTTTGACCGCCAGCGTGACCAGTGCGAAATCATTCTGCGTATAAGCGATTTTTTTGAACAATATTGGATTCACGGTGAGCGCGCCAACGCCGATCAAATGCGTGGTGTAACCGTCGGGCGGCGCTTTCGCCGTAAGCTCCGCCGCGATCATGCCGCTGGCGCCGCCGCGATTGTCGATCACCACTTGCTGGCCGACGATTTCGCCGAGCTTCTGGCCGATGGTGCGGGCGATGATGTCGGCCGGGCCGCCGGCGGGAAAGCCGACGACAATGCGTATGGGTTTGTTGGGGAAGCCTTGTGCGGCGGCTTGCAGGGGGAGCAAGGCGAGGGCGACGGCGGCGGCGGTGAGGGTGCAGCGGTTCATGTAGTCGGCATCCATAAATTCAACGTAAGAAAACACGGTGTAGCCTGAAAAACGCGCAGCCCGGAAGGCGCAGCGTATTCCGGGGTAATGATGGGACTGAAACCATAAACTCCCAGGAGACGATTCAAATTCTCACCGCAAAGACGCAAAGAACACTCGCAAAGAACGGCAAAATAAAATTTGCTGATTTTCTCTGCGCTAGTCCTTGCGTCTTCGCGCCTTTGCGGTTTGAACTTGTTTTACTCCGTCGGAATTTTCGCATCGCGGATGACCTTGGCAAATCGCTCGTGCTCGCTTTTCCAAAACTTGGCGAACTCGTCAGGCGATTTACTGACCACGATGGTGACACCGTTGTCGGCCATGCGCTTCACCACGTCCGGGTGCTTCATGGTTTCCTGCGCCACATCAAACAGTTTTTTGACGATAGGCGCGGGTGTGCCTTTGGGCGCGTAAATGCCTTGCCATGAGCCCGCGGTCATGTTCAAGCCTTGCTCGCGCAGGGTAGGCACGTCGGGTAGCGCCGGTATGCGCGCCGGCGACACCGCCGCCAACATGCGCACGCGGCCGCTTTTGACGTAGGTGACCGCCGACGAAAACGTCACGAACATGGCTTGCACTTCGTTGGCCAGCAGCCCGATCATCGCGGGGCCGGCGCCGCCTTTGTAAGCGACCTGCTGCGCGCTGGTGCCGGTGTTGATCATGAACATCTGCATTTCCAGATTGTTCGCGCTGCTCGGCGCGGGCGAGCCGTAATTGAGTTTGCCGGGGTTGGCCTTCATGTGGGCGATGAGTTCTTTCACATTCTTTGCGGGCAGCGTGGGATGCACCACCAGGCTGCTCGCCACATCCACCACTTGCGTGATCGGCGTTAAATCATTCAGCGGCTTCACCGGAAATTTGGTAAAAATGTTGGCGTTGATCGCCATGGTGCCGACGTTGCCGAGCAGGAGGGTGTAACCGTCCGGATTCGCTTTCGCCGCCACTTCAACGCCGATGTTGCCCGCAGCACCAGCGCGGTTGTCGATCACCACTTGTTGCCCGAGCAGTTCGGTCATGCGCGGCTGAATAATGCGACCGACAAAATCCGATGCGCCGCCGGGTGCAAACGGCACCACCATGCGCACGGGGCGGTCGGGGTAGTCGGCGGCCACCACCACGGCGCTCACGCCAGCAATCACTGAAAAAATAAGTATTTGATTTAATTGAGTATTTTTCAATTTTAAGCCTCGGTTATATTGATGCTATCGCGAATGGGGCGGCGATGCCTGGGTCGATGCGCATGGCATAGCGCGGTTGCGAAACGTGGGCCATGATGAGGCACACTTACTCCACGGTAATGTGGTTGTCCGTCACCACCTTGCTCCATTTGCGTACTTCGGCGCTGACGAAGGTGTTGAATTCAGCCGGCGATTTGTGCAGCTTTACGAACATCAATTGCTTGGCGAGACTGTCTTTCATGGCGCTGTCGTCCATCGCCTTGATGGTTGCCGCGTGGATTTGATCCAGCACGGATTTGGGCAGCCCCGCAGGCGCGAACAGACCTTGCCACGCGTTGGTGCCCATGCCGGGGTAACCGGCTTCGGCAACGGTGGGTACCTCCGGCACTTCGGGGCGGCGCGTGAGCCAGGTGGTGGCGAGCGCTTTGATGCGGCCGGATTTAACATGCTGCGTCACCGAGGCCATGTTGAGCAAGGAGAACTGTGTTTCGCCGCTGATCAGCGCCGGAATCATCGCCCCGGCGCCGCCTTTATACGGCACATGCGTCATCGAGATACCCAGCACCTTGAGCATGTTGGCGATGTCCAGATGCGGGTACGAGCCTTGGCCCGCCGAGGCATAAGACATTTTTGCGTTGGATTTTTTGACGTACTCGCCGAGTTCCTTGAGGCTGTTCGCCGGCACCGACGGATGCACGATCCACAGATGCGGAATTTCCACCAGGCCGGTGATGCCGGGCAAATCGCGCGAGGGCTTGATCGGCAGCACTTTTGCGAACGTCGTTTCATTGATCGCGTTGGTGGATACATTGCCCACCAGCACGGTGTAGCCGTCGGGCGTGGCGCGCGCCGCAAGCTCGAGTGCGATATTGCCGGCAGCACCGGCGCGATTTTCGACAATCACCGATTGTCCCCACGCGGCGCTGAGCTTGCTGGCGAGTTGTCGCGCGATGATGTCGGTGGCGCCGCCCGGCGAGTACGGCACGATGACACGTACCGGGCGCAGTGGAAAATCCGCGGCGCTGCAGACACTACAAAGGGTAACGAGCGCGACGCTCGCCAGAGCGAGTCCGCCACGCCAACCTGTGATCACCGCACCTGCCATCGACACTCGCATCGCATTTCCTTAAATATCGTAAGTATTTGTTTTTAAATAATATTTTCTACGTTTGTTTTTCGTCTTGCGGCGTGATCGGCAGCTTGATCGGACGCTTTAATTTGGCAGACAGATCAATTGCCTTGGTCAGCATCAAGCGATTGTGGCCCTCTTTTGCAGTGGCGTGTTGCGTGGTGACGCCGAGCGACACACGATTCAACCACGAGTTGGTTTCTTCGCGCATGGGGCCGCGCAGTTCGCCCAGCGCCATATCGCCCACCGGATAACTCGTTAGAAAATCCACGTGGCGGCGTTTGTCCGGCGCGTAACCTTCGGCCTGAATCAGATTGGTGGCGAGCACCATGTCGCGATGCGTGTCATCAATGGTGAGCACGCCCTCGGTGCCCACCGCGCCCACTTCCAGAGAATACACCGCGCCCGGCCACACCTCCGGCAGCGCCCACGAAATCACGCCATGGTAAATCGCGCCGTCGTCGAAGCTGATGGTGTAGCCGGTGCCATCCACCCCTTGCCACGTAGGGCCCAGCGCCTTGTTCACCGAGCGCGCGTAAACCTCAACCGGCTTTTTCGCTTCCATCAGCCACATCACGATGTCGAGCGCATGCGTGCCGGAGATCACCATTGGTGTCACTTCGGAACGGTTATCGCTGCGCTTGTAGTTGTCGATGGCGACCAGCCGGTTCA
This sequence comes from Betaproteobacteria bacterium, assembly GCA_043741415.1. Classification (GTDB taxonomy): domain Bacteria; phylum Pseudomonadota; class Gammaproteobacteria; order Burkholderiales; family SG8-41; genus UBA5216. The sequence continues at coordinate 1,637 of JAYUAH010000817.1, read as the reverse complement.
TGAACGCGCGCGAGGTCACCATGGTGACTTCACCCAGCGCGCCGGATTGCACTTTCTCTTTGGCCACCAGCCAGCGGCGGCGGAAGCGCTGGGTGTAACCGATGACGGCATCGACGCCGGATTTTTCGATGGCGGCCAGCGTTTGTTCAGATTCGGCGAGGTCGGTTGCCAGCGGCTTTTCAATTAATAGCGGTAGATTGCGCTCGGCGGCAAAGATGACAGGATCGACATGCAAATGTTCATCAGTGCAAACCATCACCGCGTTGACTTCGGGGCGTGACAGCAAATCGCGGTAACTCGTCGTGATGAAATCCGCATGGCATTTGTGGCCCACGATCTCGCCGCGCTCGGGGTTCTTTTCGGCAATGCCGATCCAGCCGACCGACGGATGGCGTGCGGCGAGTTCACCGCGGATCAGGCCGACGCGGCCAGCGCCGATGATGGCGAGGCCGATTTTCTTGGGGTCTTTTTTCATTCAAATTCCAATTCAAAAACATTTGCCACAGAGGTCACAGAGATTCCTGGTGGGTTTTCCTCTGTGTTCTCTGTGATCTCTGTGGCAAAAAGGGGTTGACGTTATCGTGCAGCCGCCACCGCAGACCGCGATTCCGGCAACGGCAAATTCACCGGCTCATGCCGCTCCGCCGACAGGTCAGCCGCGAGATAAACCTCCATCACCGCGCGCGCTTCCTCGCCAGTGACGAGCACGTTACGGTCGCAGGCGACGGCTTCGACAAAGTGCACGGTCTCGGCGGCCATAGGGCCGGCATACGTATGTGACACCGATTCGCCGGGCATGGTGGACATCGGGTGCACGATGCCGGATTTCATGGTGGTGAGTTGTGTATCGCGATGCGTGTCGTCGATAATCAGCGCGCCTTCGGTGCCGATCATTTCGATCCACGTCATGGAGAAATTCGGGTACGCCGGCGGCAGGCTCCAGCCCGCGCACACCACGCACGATACGCCGTTGTCGAAAGTGACCGTGATGTATTGCGTATCGGGAATGTCGGCACCGGTGGATTCTTTCATCGCACCGTAGTTCACCGTGGAATACACGCGGATCGGTTTCGCCGGCTGCAAACACCACATCACGAAGTCGAGATCGTGCGTGGCCTCCATCGCGGCGGGGGAAAGTTTGGAGCGGCCGGTAATCTTTTTGCCCAGCGTGCGGCCGATGTGGCGGCTCACCAGCGCACTCACCGGTTTACCCAGCGTGCCGTCCTGCAGCGACTGCTTGACGTAAGCGAATTTGGGATTGAAGCGCTGCGAGTAACCAATGCTGAACTTCAATTTGTTCTGGTTGGCGATGCGAATCAGGTCATCGGCCTCGTGTAACTCCACCGCGATGGGTTTCTCCAGAAACACATGCTTGCCCGACAGCAGACACTCGCGCGCCATCGGGTAGTGCAACACTTCAGGCGTGGCGGAAATGAACACCGCATCGATATCGTCGCGCTTGATCAGTTCTTGGTAGTCGGCGCTGGCGCTCTTGGCATTGGTTTTTTGCGCGATTTCCGCGAGACGCTCCGGCTTGGTTTCAACCACGTGCAAGTCTTTCACCAGCGGATTCATCGCGCAGGTTTCCGCGCGTATGCCGCCGCACCAGCCGGTGCCGATAATGCCTACATTGATTT
>JAYUAH010000816.1:0-2813 GCA_043741415.1 Betaproteobacteria bacterium | reverse complement strand
ACCAATCGCGCTTCGCACCTTCTTCCTGCGACGACGAGGTGCGCAGCCGCGTCGGCCAGTACGGCCACACGGGATTGCGCACGGTGTCATCGGGCTTGCCGAGTAACTCAAATTGCGCGATCGATTTTGCACCGTGACGGTTCGACGTGCCCACACAGTCGGAACCGGTATCACCGCCGCCGATCACCACCACATGCTTGCCGGTGGCCATGATTTGATTGGCAACCTTATCGCCGGCGACGACTCGGTTTTGCTGCGGCAAAAACTCCATCGCATAATGCACGCCTTGCAGCTCACGGCCCGGCACCGGCAGATCGCGCGGGGCTTCCGCGCCGCCCGACAGCACCACTGCATCAAATTCCGCCAGCAGTTTTTGCGCCGGCACGCTGTTGCCAACCCCGCCACCCACATTTTGATTGACGCGAAACGCTACGCCCTCGGCCTGCATTTGCTCCACGCGGCGGTCGATGAATTTCTTTTCCATCTTGAAATCGGGAATGCCATAGCGCAGCAGGCCGCCGACGCGATCACTCTTTTCGAACAGCACGATATCATGTCCGACGCGGGCGAGTTGTTGCGCGCACGCCATGCCTGCGGGGCCCGAGCCGATCACCGCTACGCGTTTACCCGTTTTGACTTTCGGCACTTGCGGCGTAACCCAGCCGTTTTCCCAACCCTTGTCGATGATCGCGTGTTCAATCGATTTGATGCCGACCGGATCAGCGTTGATGCGCAGCGTGCAGGCTTCTTCGCACGGCGCGGGACACACGCGGCCGGTGAATTCCGGAAAATTATTCGTCGAGTGCAGCGTATCGAGCGCGACGCGCCAATCCTGCTTGTAAACGAGATCGTTCCAGTCGGGAATGATGTTATTGATCGGACAGCCGCTCATGCAAAACGGTGTGCCGCAATCCATGCAACGCGCGCCCTGCACACCCGCCTGCTCGTCGCTCAAATGGCCGACGAACTCGCGGTAATGCTTGGTGCGCGTGCTTTTATCCTCGGCGGCTTCTGACAGCCGCTCGTATTCCAGAAACCCGGTGACTTTGCCCATGGCTGCTCTAAAGTGATTACTATAAGTATTTGATTATGCAGCGATTTGTTTGCTGGCAGCGAGTTCGCCCAAGGCACGCCGGTATTCGTTGGGAAATACCTTCACGAACTTCGCGCGCTCGCTGGCCCACTGCTCGATGATCATTTTCGCGCGTGCGCTGCCGGTGAGGCGTGCGTGCGCTTCGATCATTTGCTTCAACACCGCTTCGTCGGACGAGCCGCGATGCCACAAATCGCGCGACACTTTCGCGTCTTGCTCGCGCTCGGTGAGCATCGGCTCCAGCTTCACCATCGCCGCATTGCAGCGCGTGTTGAATGAACCATCTTCATCGTACACATACGCGATACCGCCCGACATGCCCGCCGCGAAATTGCGCCCCGTCATGCCCAGCACAACGATGGTGCCGCCGGTCATGTATTCGCAACCGTGATCGCCCACGCCCTCCACCACAGCATGCGCGCCCGAATTGCGCACCGCAAAGCGTTCGCCGGCGACACCGCGGAAATAGGCTTCGCCAGCGATGGCACCGTAGAGCACCGCGTTGCCGGTGATGATGTTCTCCACCGGATCGCCTTTGAATTTGGGCGAAGGCTGCACCGTGATGCGTCCGCCCGACAGGCCTTTTCCGCAATAGTCGTTGGTGTCGCCGATCATTTCGAGCGTGATGCCATGCGCGAGGAACGCGCCAAAACTTTGCCCGGCCGAGCCCGCGAAACGCACCTTAATCGTATCGTCCGGCAGCCCCGCGTGCTGATAGCGCTTGGCGATTTCATGCGACAGCATGGTGCCGACGGTGCGATTGATATTGCGTATCGGCATGTCGATACTTACTTTTTCGCGGCGTTCCAACGCGGGCGCGGCGAGTTCGATTAAACGATTGTCGAGCGCTTTGTCGAGGCCGTGATCCTGCGCTTCGCATTGGAAGCGCGAGACTTCGGGACCGATTTTCGGCATCTGGAAAATCTTTGAAAAATCAAGGCTCAGCGCCTTCCAGTGCGAAATGCCTTTTTGCATGTCGAGCAAATCGGCGCGGCCGATCAAGTCGTTAAATTGGCGCACACCCAGTTGCGCCATCAACTCACGAATTTCTTCGGCGATGAAAAAGAAAAAGTTGATCACGTGCTCGGGCTTGCCGACGAATTTCTTGCGCAGCACCGGGTCTTGCGTGGCCACGCCCACTGGGCAGGTATTCAGATGGCATTTGCGCATCATGATGCAGCCTTGCGTCACCAGCGGTGCGGTGGCAAAACCAAATTCGTCCGCACCGAGCAACGCGCCGATGACGACATCGCGACCGGTCTTTAACTGGCCGTCCACCTGCACCGCGATACGGCTGCGCAATTTGTTCAGCACCAGCGTTTGTTGCGTTTCGGCGAGACCCAATTCCCACGGCGTGCCGGCATGTTTGATCGACGACCAGGGCGATGCGCCCGTGCCGCCGTCGTGGCCGGCGATGGTGACGTGATCGGATTTGGCTTTCGACACGCCTGCGGCAACCGTGCCGACGCCGACTTCCGACACCAGCTTGACGCTGATCGAGGCCTTCGGATTGGCGTTTTTGAGATCGTGAATCAACTGCGCCAAATCTTCGATCGAATAAATGTCGTGGTGCGGCGGCGGCGAAATCAGGCCAACGCCGGGGACGGAGAAACGCAGTTGCGCGATGTATTCCGAAACTTTGTGGCCGGGCAACTGGCCGCCCTCACCGGGCTTCGCGCCTTGCGCCATTTTGATTTGAATCTGATCGGCGCTCGCTAAA
>JAYUAH010000815.1:0-2813 GCA_043741415.1 Betaproteobacteria bacterium | reverse complement strand
GCTTTGTGAATATCGCGGGCGGTTGCTGTGGCACCACGCCCGACCACATCCGCGCCATTGCGCAAGCGGTCAAAAGCTTGCCGCCGCGTGTTGCACCTGAGCCGGATCACAAGTTGCGGTTGTCGGGGCTGGAGCCGGCCAACATCGACGAAGCATCGCTGTTTGTGAACGTCGGCGAGCGCACCAACGTTACCGGCTCCAAAGCCTTTGCGCGCCTGATTCTGAACGAGCAATACGATGAAGCGCTGGCTGTCGCGCGCCAGCAGGTGGAAAACGGCGCGCAGATCATCGACATCAATATGGACGAAGCGATGCTCGATTCCAAAGCGGCGATGGCGCGCTTTCTGAATCTGCTCGCCGGCGAGCCGGACATTTCGCGGGTGCCGGTGATGATCGACTCGTCGAAATGGGAGGTCATCGAAGCGGGCCTGAAGTGCGTGCAGGGCAAACCCGTGGTCAATTCGATCAGCATGAAAGAAGGCGAAAGCGAATTTCTGCGTCAGGCGCGGCTGTGCAAACGCTACGGCGCGGCGGTGATCGTGATGGCCTTCGATGAGCAGGGCCAGGCCGATACGTTTAAACGCAAAACCGAGATCTGCAAGCGCGCCTACGATTTGCTGACGCAAAAAGTAGACTTTGCGCCGGAAGACATTATTTTCGATCTGAACATATTCGCCATTGCTACCGGCATCGAAGAACACAACAACTACGCGGTCGATTTTATCCAGGCGACGGAATGGATCCGCGACAACCTGCCGTATGCCAAGGTGAGCGGCGGCGTGTCGAATGTGAGTTTTTCGTTTCGCGGCAACGACCCGGCGCGCGAAGCCATCCACACGGTGTTTTTGTACCACGCGATCAAAGCGGGCATGACCATGGGCATCGTCAACGCCGGCATGGTCGAGGTCTACGACGATCTTGCGCCGGAACTACGCGAGCGCGTCGAAGATGTGGTGTTGAACCGCAGGCCCGATGCCACCGAGCGCATGATCGAATTCGCCGGTACGCTCAAAGCGGGCGATGCGAAAGCGGTAGAAACGCTCGAATGGCGGCAGGGCGCGGTGGAAAAGCGTCTCGCCCATGCGCTGGTGCACGGCATCACGCAATGGATTGTCGAAGACACCGAAGAAATGCGCGTGCAAGTGGCGAAAGCCGGCGGACGGCCGATCCATGTGATCGAAGGCCCGTTGATGGACGGCATGAATATCGTCGGCGATTTGTTCGGCGCGGGCAAAATGTTTTTGCCGCAGGTGGTGAAATCGGCACGCGTGATGAAGCAGGCGGTGGCGCATCTGATTCCGTACATCGAAGAAGAAAAAGCGCGCATGGCCAGCGAGTCGGGCGAGGCTTCGAAGCCCAAGGGCAAGATCGTGATCGCCACCGTCAAGGGCGACGTGCACGATATCGGCAAGAACATCGTGACGGTGGTGCTTCAGTGCAACAACTACGAAGTCGTCAATATGGGCGTGATGGTGCCGTGCCAGAAAATTCTGGATATGGCGATCGCAGAGAAGGCCGATATCATCGGGCTTTCAGGATTGATTACGCCGTCGCTTGAGGAAATGGGCAATGTAGCGCGTGAAATGCAGCGCCAGGGCTTCACCCTGCCACTGCTCATCGGCGGCGCGACCACCTCGCGTACGCACACCGCGGTGAAAATCGCACCGGGCTATACCAACGGTCCGACGGTGTGGGTGCCCGATGCGTCGCGCAGCGTCACCGTGTGCAGCAGCCTGCTCGCGGAGGACGAAGTCACGCGCCGCAAATACCTTAATGAGTTGAATGCCGACTACGACAAGGTGCGTGCGCAGCACGCGAATAAAAAAGGCCCGGAGCTGATCCCGCTTGCCGAAGCGCGCGCCAATCGTTTCAGGACCGACTGGACAAAGCATGCCCCTGTGGCGCCGGCGTTCCCTGGTATGAAACTGCTTAAGAATTACGATCTGGCCGAAATCGCCGCGCACATCGACTGGAGTCCATTCTTTCAAACGTGGGATCTGGCGGGCTCGTACCCGAAAATCCTCGACGATGCAGTCGTCGGCGTGGAAGCGAAAAAAGTGCTGGCCGATGCCAAGGTCATGCTGAAAAAAATCATCGATGGCAAATGGCTGCAAGCGCACGGCGTGCTGGGTCTGTTTGCGGCGAACAGCGTTCACCACGGCGAAGACATCGAGATTTACGGCGATGAAAAACGCGTCAAACCGGTGATGACCTGGCACAACTTGCGGCAGCAGAATAAAAAGCCCACCGGAAATCCGAATCTGTGCCTCGGCGATTTTGTCGCGCCCAAAGATAGTGGTGTCAAAGACTACATTGCCGCGTTCGCAGTCACTGCCGGTGTGGGCATCGAGAAGAAACTCGCTGAGTTCGAAAAAAATAACGACGACTACAACAGCATCATGTTGAAAGCGCTGGCCGATCGTCTGGCGGAAGCCTTTACCGAATTGCTGCACAAGCGCGTGCGGCGCGAGTTCTGGGGTTATGCCAAGGATGAAGCACTCGACAACGATGCGCTGATCGCCGAAAAGTATCAGGGCATACGTCCCGCGCCCGGCTATCCGGCGTGTCCCGATCACACTGAAAAACCGGCGCTGTTCGATTTGCTCGACGCGAAACGCGCGGGCATCACGCTCACCGAAAGTCACGCCATGTGGCCGGCATCGTCGGTGAGCGGCTTCATGTTGGCGCACCCGCAAGCGCAATATTTTGCCGTGGGCAAGATCGCCAAAGATCAAGTTGAAGACTACGCGCAACGCAAAGACATGGCGCTGGAAGAAGCAGAGCGCTGGCTTGCGCCGCAGTTAAGTTAATGC
>JAYUAH010000814.1:0-2816 GCA_043741415.1 Betaproteobacteria bacterium | reverse complement strand
TAGCCATGCGCAAATCATCTCAGTTTTGCACCACTCAGAAAACATCCGTCTTCACTCGCAAAATGATCGATTTACCCTCAAAATCTACCCACTCGACTTCCTGAAGACCCACTTTAATGTTAAAAAATCGTTTTGAAACAAATACTTACAATAACATTTCCGATGGGCAACGGAACGCCTCATTCACCCCGGTGTACGCATGCGAACGCGTACCGCAACCCTCGCCGCATCACTGTTACTGAGCCTGATGTTGGCCGCGCGTGAGCACGCGCGCATCGCGCGCGTCACACGCATCGACATCGAAAACGTTGAATCACCCACCTTCGGCGGCACTGCGTTCGGCAACAGCGGTGCCTACGAAAAACTCACCGGCAAAGCGTACGGTGAACTCGATCCCGGCCACGAACTCAATCGCAACGTGGCGCGTGGAATACAGTGTCGACATTCTGATTTTGAAACCGGTCAATATGAGCCGCGGCAATCGCACGCAGATGTACGACACGGTGACTCGCGGCAACTTGCGCGCGATTGATGTGTTCAACATCGACGGTGCGCCCATTAACAATCCATCGAGCCGGAAAGACGCCGGCAAACCGATCACACAAACGCTGCCGTGGAATTTGTGTTCACCAAGCCCGCCTACTCGGTGTAGCGTCGGTTATGATGGCGGCAATTCGCGCCCCCACCCGGCCGTGATGGAACGCGCAGCAGAAGCGCGGTTGTATCGCCGCGCGGGTGCGTCCGCGTCCGTCGCTACCGGAGCGTTACGGCAGCTAGGCGAACTACGTGGCGAAAGTCGAGGCCGCTGCAGCCAAGGCGGTGAAAGAAGGTTTGATGCCGGCGGAGGACGCGGCGCGCGTGGTCGGCGATGCGCGCAAACTCGATTTGGGTTTTTGAGCGGCAATTGAATTTCCGATCCGTTCGGCGCAGAATCTGCGACCGCACGGTTATTCAATCGGCGCCAACTTAGAGGGAGTTCAACATGAAATTTCTGTCTCGAATCGCAGCGGGCTTAATGGGCATTGCATTCGCGTTGATCATCGCCGGTTGCGCCAGCGGCCCCGGCGGCGGCTGGGCCACACTACTCGACGGCGACAAAGGCATGGAGAATTTTAATCGCCAGGGTGACGCCAACTGGCGCGCGGAGGGCGGCCTTATCGTCGCTGACAAAGGCAAAGGCGGCTTCCTCGTCACCAAAAATGCCTATAAAGATTTTGAGATTCGCGCCGAGTTTTGGTCGGCCACCGACACCAACAGCGGTATTTTCATACGCGCCACCGACCCCAACAAAATCGGCCCGGTGACGTCGTACGAAGTCAACATTTGGGACATCCGCCCCGACCCGAAATACGGCACGGGGGCGATTGTGGATGTGGCCGCGGTGCCGGTGCCCATCACCAACCTCGCGGGCGGCAAATGGAACGTGATGGAAATCACCGCCAAAGGTGAGCAACTGACCGTGTGGTTGAACGGCGTGATGACCGTCAACGTGCGCGACGGCCGCTTCCCGCAAGGCCCGTTCGCGTTGCAATATGGCGCCGGCGTCAACGGCGCCATGGGCGGCCCGATCAAGTGGCGCAAGGTGCAGGTGCGGACGTTGTAAGCGCTGCGCCTGCAGGTTGGGCTGAGCCTGCGAAGCCCAACGTCAATGCACGCGAACCGGCAGCATAATCGATTCGTGTCGCATTGCGGTGTTGCGCTTCATTGCATTCAGCCCAACTTACATGCAGCAATGCACACCTGCCGCATCAAAATACCCAATATGAATATAACTGTAAGTATTTGATTTTATTTAATATTTTATACTTTCCGCGCTTCGCGCCACACTGCAAACGCGGCGCGGGTTTCGGCATTCGGCGGATCGGTGCCGGGCAACGCCGCGCCACCGCGCACGCGTTCAAGGATGAACACTTCCATCACTTCCTGTTCGGCGGCATCGCGCGCCACTTCATCGGCGAGATGTTGTGGGATGACCGCCACGCCTTCTTCATCGCCGACGATGATGATGTCGCCCGCATACACCGCGACACCGCCGCACGCCACCGGCACATTCAGATCAATCGCGTGGTGATAAATCAAATTGAGCGGCGCGCTGCCGCCCGCGGTGTCGATACCCGCACCAGCGAGGCACTGGCGCACATCAGGCAACGACAACGCGCAATTGGTCGTGGTGACAGCAATCGCACGCACCCGATACCATCGCCAGCACAAGCGCATTGCCGTTCATCGGGTTTTCCCTGATATGACGTTCAGTTTTTCTCGCCGGCCACCACATAGGCCCACAGCCCGTCGATTTCTTCGAGCTTTAACAAACCGCCCCACGGCGGCATGCTGTTCTTACCTTTGGTCACCGAGGTGCGAAAGCGGCTCTCGCCATCCGGCGGAAAGGTCATCAGGTCGAACGCGCCTTCGGGGTTTTTCATGCGCACGCCGTGACACGGTGAGCAATGTCTTGCGTAGGTGTCGGAACCGAGTTTGATTTGTTCCGCCGAAAAGGTTTGGGCCGCTGCCGGATGCATTACCGACGCGATCATCAAGCTGCCGCCCGCAACACACAATGTATTAAATAATTTCATAGCCTTAAAATTCCATTCCCGACAAAAAAATCCCACCGGCGCGAGCCCGTGGGATTTTGTTGCATCAACTGCCGAAGTGGCTTAATCCATCAGTGCGAATGTCCACACCGTGCCGCCGGGCAGAATCTTGCCGTCGGTCTCGCGCTTTGACGAGGCGCCGCCACCCAGACCCGACAGCACCGACACGTACTGCTTGCCTTTATAGGTGTAGGTGATCGGCTGCGCGTTGATGCCGGACGG
>JAYUAH010000813.1:0-6649 GCA_043741415.1 Betaproteobacteria bacterium | reverse complement strand
CTTTTTGCGGAAATAATCAACGGCAGCGGCGTTGCCTTGTGGTGTTTGGGCGGTTTCGATTTGGGTTGCTCGTAGCTTTCCAATATCACGTGGGCGTTGGCGCCGCCGAAGCCGAACGAATTAATGCCAATGATTAATTTTCCGGCGTCCTTCAGTTGGTGCTGTTCGGTGACGACCTTAATGTTCCAGTCGTCGAACTTGATGTTGGGGTTCGGCGTTGTGACGCCGATGGTCGCGGGTACCACGCGATGTTGTATGCAATGCAGTGCCTTCACCAGGCCCGCCACGCCGGACGCCGCTTCAAGGTGGCCGAGATTGCTCTTTACCGACCCGATCAATAGGGGATTATCCGCAGGTCGGCGTTGTCCCAATGCATCGCCCAGCGCGTGCGTTTCGATGGGGTCGCCCACCGCCGTACCAGTGCCGTGTGCCTCGATGTAGTCGATGTCCAGTGGCGAAATACCAGCCTCGGCATACGCTTGCTTGAGCAGCGAGGCCTGCGCGTGGATGCTGGGCACCGTCAGCCCGGACTTCTTGCCATCGCTGTTGACCGTGGTATTCGCCACCACCGCGATGATGGCGTCGCCATCGGTTACAGCTTGATCGTAATCCTTGAGGAGGAAGATGCCGCCGCCCTCGGAACGCACATAGCCGTCGCCGCTGGCGTCGAACACATTGCACACGCCGCGCTTGGAGAGCATCGACGCTTTGGAAAAAGCCACGAAGCCATACGGATGCAGGTGCAGGCTGACGCCGCCCGTGATGGCCATACTACATTCGCCGGACAGGATCGAGCGGCAAGCCAGGTGAAACGCCACCAGCGACGACGAGCAGGCGGTATCTACCGCCATGCTGGGTCCGCGCAGATCAAATATATACGAGATGCGATTAGCGGCGATGCTGGCCGTGGTGCCGGTGGCGTTGTTGGAATCAACGGCGGCGAGGTCTTCCGCGAAGCGGAACGAGTAATCCGTACTCGAAATGCCGATGTACACTCCGCATGCGGCACCACGAACCTTGGACGGCACAATGCCGGCGTTCTCAAACGCTTCCCAACTCATTTCCAGCAGCAGGCGCTGCTGCGGATCCATTTGCGCTGCTTCGCGCGGCGATATGCCAAAAAACGCTGCGTCGAAGCCGTAAATATCACCGATCGATCCGGCTGCGAAGGTGTAGCTGGTGCCGCGGTTCGATCGCAGCGGGTGTAGAAACGTCTCTTTAGCCCAACGGTCTGCGGCGACTTCGGTCACCAGACTCTTGCCGGCCAGTAGCGATGGCCAGAATTCCGAGGGTTTGGAGCCTGGTAGTCTGAATGACGTACCCAGAATCGCTACGCGTTTTTGCTTCATGTGCCCCCAATGACGCTGCTCCAAAACGGGGCAGCTACCGTGGCACAATTGTCATGAACATGGATTGTGCCTAAAATACAAACAGTTTCGAGCGGATTTTCGAGTGCATTGTACTACTCAAAACAGACAGGCGCCGCGTGGCAAAAGTGGGGAAACAGTCTGTTACAAATTTGTGCTGCAGCGGGAAATATTGTCGGCCCGCGCAAACATTCCCGCAATGCTTGAACTGACAATGAGCCCGATGGGCCCGTTCATGAATTATTGGCTGCCGGGTGGTCGTAACCGGTCAAATGAGCAGGCGTGGTCGCCTGGCCAATTCCCAACATGAATGAACTTGCTGCCATGCAGGATGCTTTGGCCTTGGCCCGCCTGGCCGCCGCCGCCGGCGAGGTGCCCGTGGGCGCGGTAGTGGTGCGCGATGGGGCGATCATAGGCCGCGGTTACAACCAGCCGATCTCGCGCCACGACCCGACTGCCCACGCCGAGATAATGGCGCTTCGAGATGCAGCGCAACATATAGGCAACTATCGCCTGCCGGGCTGTGAGTTATACGTGACGCTGGAACCTTGCTGCATGTGCGTAGGCGCCATCATGCATGCGCGCATCGCGTGCGTCACCTTTGGCGCAGCGGATCCCAAGACCGGCGCCTGCGGTAGTGTGGTCGATCTTTTTGCCGACGCCCGCTTGAACTTTCACACTAACGTTTCCGGGGGGGTACTGGCACAGGAAGCCGCTCAATTGCTCAAGGAATTTTTTGCGCAGCGGCGGCTTAAACATGAATAGAATATACATTAATATAAAAACACAAGAACTTGTTTTTATTGATAAAAATAACTCAAAAACGTTGTCGTATTCGATTGCGACGGCACGCAATGGCACAGGCGAGCAAAGCGGTAGCAACTGTACGCCACGTGGCCGTCACGTCATACGCGCCAAAATCGGAGCGGGTTGCGCGGAAAATACCGTGTTTGTCGGGCGGCGTCCCACAGGTGAGCTCTACTCCTCTGAATTAAAAGAAAAATATCCGGACCGGGATTGGATATTGACGCGTATTTTGTGGCTGTCCGGCTGCCAGCTAGGCTTCAACCGATTGGGCAATGTGGACACCATGCGCCGCTACATTTACATCCACTCGACGCCGGATTCGGTGCCCATGGGCGTGCCGTCCTCGCATGGCTGTGTATTGATGCGCAACGCCGATATGATCGAATTGTTCGAGAATGTCACATTCGGTGACGAAGTAAATATTGTTTAAAAACAAATACTTAATGTAACTAATCCGATTGGGTGATGATTCTGCACCTACCTTGTGTATTTTTGGTCAATTTTTGTTGCGCAGCAGTATTTTTCATTGTGCGGCGCATGAAAATCGGCTAAATTGTGCGCCGCAACCAAGCATACAACTCACACAGGGACGGCAAATGCGGCTTAAAGACAAAGTAGCGATCATCACCGGCGCAGGGCGCGGTATCGGCCAGGCAACAGCGCTCAAATTTGCGCGCGAAGGCGCCAAAGTTGTGGTGTGTGATCTCAGCGAGGCGGCCATAGCGGAAACGGTCGGCTTGTGCAAACAGGCGGGCGCGCCGACTTTGGGTTGCGTCGCCAACGTGACCGACATGAAATCGCTGCGCGCGATGGTGCAGGCGACTGTCGCCGAGTGGGGCCGTATCGATTGCCTGGTCAATAACGCCGGTATCGTCGCCGACGCGCAAATGAAGAATATGAGCGAAGATCAGTTCGACAAGGTCATTGCCGTCAACTTGAAGGGTGTGTTCAATGCCACCAAAGCCGTGCTCGACACCATGTTGGCACAGCAGTCGGGCGTGATTCTGAATGCGTCGTCGATCGTCGGGCTCTACGGCAATTTTGGCCAGACCAATTACGCCGCGAGCAAATTCGGCGTCATCGGCATGGTCAAGACCTGGGCGCGCGAACTCGGGCGCAAGGGCATACGCGCCAACGCGGTGTGTCCGGGGTTCATTTCCACCAGCATTCTCGCGACCATTCCCGAAAAAGTGATCAAAGCACTCGAAGACAAAGTGCCGATGGGACGTCTCGGTAAACCCGAAGATGTTGCCAACACGTTCGCGTTTCTCGCGTCCGATGACGCAAGCTACATCAACGGCGCGGTAATCGAGGTCAGCGGCGGGCTGATTATCTAGTCCAGCAGCAGGGCGCGTATTTTTGCGCCGTCGGGCGCGAACATTACCCCGCGCTCGGTGATTAGCGCGGTGACCAACTCGGCCGGGGTCACATCGAACACCGGGTTTCTCACCGCAATGCCTGCCGGTGCCCAGCGTGTGGCGCCGTAACCGGTGATTTCGTCGGCAGCGCGCTCTTCAATCGGTATGTCGCTGCCACTGGCGGTGGCGGCATCCACGGTCGAGCGGGGTGCTGCGACGTAAAACGGTATGCCATGCCGGCGCGCCAATACGGCCACGCTATAAGTGCCGATCTTGTTCGCCACATCACCGTTCGCCGCGACCCGGTCGGCACCGACGATTACCGCATCGATTTCCCCGCTGCGCATCAGCAATCCCGCTGCATTGTCGGCGATCAAGGTCACTGGAATTCCATCCTGCTGCAATTCCCAGGCGGTGAGCCGCGCGCCCTGCAAAAATGGGCGCGTCTCGTCGGCGTAGACGTGTATGCGCATGCCGGCTTCCACTGCGGAACGAATCACCCCCAACGCCGTGCCGTGGCCCGCGGTGGCTAAGGCGCCAGCGTTGCAATGCGTGAGCACGCGCATGTTGTTGTTGAGCAGTGCAGCACCGTGAACCCCCATCGCGCGATTCAGGCGCACGTCTTCTGCAGTGATGACGTGGGCTTCGGCCAGCAGTGCCTCTGCAATCTCGGCCACCGAAGTGGCGCCAAGGGCAAGGGCATCTAATTTTGCGCGCATGCGATGCAACGCCCAAAACAGATTGACTGCCGTAGGCCGGCTTGCCGCAAGTCCGCTCATGCCCTGCTCAATGCCGGCGAGAAACGCAGCGCGTGATTGGTCGCGTAAGCGCAGTGCCTCCAGCGCTACGCCGTAAGCTGCTGCGCAACCGATCGCCGGTGCGCCGCGCACCACCATCGCAGTGATCGCGGTGGCAACCGCGGCCGCCGAGGTGCATCGCAGGTAGTCCACGCGTGTCGGCAACAGTCGTTGATCGAGCAATTCGAGCGCGCCGTCGATCCATCGTAAAGTATTAAATTTAAAGGAAATTTTATTCATCACGTCACGCGATGTAGACGTGCAGCAAAGCCGCCGTATTCGAATTCGGCCTGCGCCATCGCGTGCGCGGGCGCCGAGCGGTAGCGCCCATGTGCACTGACACGCGTGATCACGGCGATGTCATGTTCGTACATTTCCGCAGCTATTTGCGCGTGGCGGGGCGTCGCGCCAAACGCGATCACCCCGGTCTGTGCATCCAGCACGATGCGTGGCGCGGCGTCGATCAGCGCGCTGGCGGCTCGGCCCAGATGCGTGTCGAGATAGTCGCGATACGTGACGGCGTAAGCACGGACGTTTCGTCCAAGCATAGGCACACGCTTGGTGTAGACCGCGTGTTGCGGCGTCGCTGGGCCTTGTTGCGCAATTTCGGCGAGATCGGTGCGTTGGGCAAAGGCCACGCACGGTGCGTTGTTGTTGATGTGCATCGCGAGTGGGACGCCGGCAACAGCGTTGATTTCGGTGTGAATGCGCGCGAGCGAAGCAGTATCAATTTTGGTCGTGACGCGTGTCGGCGACACAAGATCCCATGCACCACGCGATTGTAAATAACGCTCGGCACGCGTGACCAATTCGATCATGTTTTCATACGCAGAACGCGCATCGTCGGCGAAAGCCACCACGCCGTGAAACGCCAGCACCAGGCCCATGCTGCGTTGGGATGCGCGCGTGCGAAACACGTCCACGCAAGCGCGCGCCAGTGCATGACCGGAGTGATGATACGGCACCAGCGGCGCAAGTTCGCCATAAACTTCGGCGTGCACGGCTTCGATGTTTTCCACGTTCATCGCCGCCAGCACGGCATCGGCGTGCGTGTGCTCGACGCAGCGAAACGGCAGTCCGGCGTGCAGCAGCGTTTCTATTGACGGTGGCGGCGCGGGACCACGTACGATGCAGGCATCCAGCGCATGCATCATCTCGCTGTTGTTAAGACTGTCCTGCGCCAGCAACTTGGCGACGCCATCGAGCCTCAGCGGCGTGAAGGCGTGCTCATCCACGTGAGCCAGATCGTTGCCAGTGCCTTTAACGTACAGTACGCGCGTGCCGTGTTCATCGATTTTGAGCGACGTATTGCCGCCACCGTGCAGTACCAGCGACGGATCACTGCCCAATAGCCGCGAACTGTAAGCGCGCAGCGCGAGGGGGCTGTTGCACTGCGCGGCGTCGGCGTCATTCCACAGGCTCTTCATGCCGCCGATTATAATCGCGGCATGACGGGCAATGACGCATTCACTGTGCGACGTGCGGATTGGACGCTGGACGGCGCGCGGCTTGCCGCGATTCGCCGTGCGGTGTTCGTGGTTGAGCAGCAGGTGCCGGAAGACGAAGAGTGGGACGATCAAGATGCCGTGTGCCAGCACGTGATCGCCACCGTCGCTGACGGTACCGCCATCGGCACCGGACGGCTGTTACCTGACGGGCACATCGGTCGCATGGCGGTGCTCAAGCCGTGGCGTGCACAAGGGGTGGGTAGCGCACTGCTGACGCTGCTGATTGCCATCGCGCGCGCGCGTGGCTTTGCCGAGACGCGCTTACACGCGCAGACACATGCCTTGGAGTTTTACCGCAAGCACGGCTACGTGCTACTGGGGGAAGAATTCATCGAAGCCGGCATCGCGCATTACGCGATGCGCTTACCGCTCACGCCGAAATCTTAAATCGGCGCGTGACTTCGCCCAGAAATTTTCCGCGTGGGCCGAAGCTGCGTTCGGCGTAGGTGACGTTGCCGGCGTGATCGACGATAAGCACCGTGCTGGCGCGCGTGCCGTAGCGCTCGTCGACGGCGATAAATTTTGGGCCCAGTTGTTTTTCGCGCAGGGTGCCTACGCCGGTGTCGGGTAGTGCGTCGGACGCAGCGACTTTTCTGTCGGCCAGCATTTCGAAAATTTTTTCAGTTTCTAATGCTTCGCCAGTTTGCAGCAGAGCAGCAAGTTCGCGTTTACCGTCAGCGACTTTGGGCCATGGCGTATCGAGCAAATGATTACTCAGCCCATGCACACCCGGTTTGACGGCTGCAACGCCATTGCCGTAGTTCGACAAAAACCACAGCCTCTTGAGATTGCCGGCGAGTACGCCAAAACCG
>JAYUAH010000812.1:0-2821 GCA_043741415.1 Betaproteobacteria bacterium | reverse complement strand
CAACCCGCTGTCTATGTGCATCGCGACTACATGCCGCGCAATTTGATGTTGTCCACGCCCAACCCCGGCGTGCTGGATTTTCAGGACGCGGTTTACGGCCCGATTACCTATGATGTGGCGTCGCTGTTTCGCGATGCGTTCGTGAGTTGGCCCGAGGAACGCGAGCTCGATTGGGTGATTCGCTATTGGCAGCGCGCGCGCGCCGCGGGCTTGCCGCTCAATGCGGATTTCGGCACCTACTGGCGCGATTATGAGTGGATGGGCCTGCAGCGCCACATCAAAGTGCTGGGCATATTCGCGCGCATCAATTATCGCGACGGCAAACCGCACTATCTCACCGACACGCCGCGCTTCATTGCCTATGCCCGCAAAGTCAGCGCGCGTTATCGCGAACTGGGGCCGTTCGCCCAATTGCTCGACGAACTCGAAGGCGTCGCGCACAACATCGGCTACACCTTCTGAGTGTGCCGATGAAAGCCATGATACTTGCCGCGGGACGCGGTGAACGCATGCGGCCGCTCACCGATACCACCCCCAAGCCCTTATTGCGCGTAAACGGTAAGTATTTGATTTTATTGATTATTTTAAAACTCAAGCAAGCAGGCGTGGTGGACTTGGTGGTGAACGTGTCGCACCTCGCCGCGCAAATAGAAGCTGCGCTCGGCGACGGCGCCACGCTCGGCGTGCGCATCGTGTACTCGCATGAAGCGGTGGCGCTGGAAACCGCCGGCGGTATTGCGTGGGCCTTGCCGTTGCTCGACAACCAGCCATTTTTGGTGGTCAACAGCGACGTATATAGCGATTACGATTTCGCGCTGCTGACCGCGCGCGCGCAAACGCTCAGTGCGCAGCAGCCCGCGCACCTGGTGCTGGTGGACAACCCCGAGCACCATCCACAAGGCGATTTTGCTTTGCGCGACGGCAGCGTTACCACCGACGGTGCGCGCCTCACTTTCAGCGGCATCGGTGCCTATCACCCGGCGTTATTCGCCGGCATTGCAAGCGGCAAACAATGCCGGCTGGCCGCACAACTCGCCGCGCCCATCGCCGCGGGCCGCGTGTCGGGCGAGCATTTCCGCGGCGAGTGGAACGACGTTGGCACGCCGCAACGGCTGGCGGAATTGGATGCGCGTTTGCGAACCAGCGGACTATAATCTCTGTGCCATGAACACAGCCCCTTCAGCACCCATAGCCCCCTTTGTTCGCCGCCGCGCGCAGTTAGCGCAACGCATAGCCCACGGTGTCGCCATCGTGCCCACCGCGCTGGAGCGCATGCGCAATCGCGATGCGCATTATCCGTATCGCTACGATAGCTATTTTTATCATCTGACCGGCTTTACCGAACCGGGAGCGGTGGTGGTGATCGTGGCCGGGGACAAACCTCGTAACTATTTATTTTGTCGAGAAAAAAACGAAGAACGCGAAATCTGGGATGGGTTTCGCTATGGGCCCGCCGCGGCGAAGGAAAAATTCGCGTTCGACGAAACCCATACCATCGATCAACTCGACAAAATGCTGCCGGACTTACTCGCCGATCAACCGGTGGTGTACGCGCATTTGGGCGGCGACAGCGCGTGGGACGCACGCGTGCTGGGTTGGGTGAATGAAGTACGCGCGCGCGCGCGCACTGGCGTCGCCGCGCCGCGCGATATCGCCGACGTGCACACCGTGCTCGACGACATGCGCCTGATTAAAGATGAGCATGAACTGAACACCATGCGCCGCGCCGCCGCCATCTCCACCGGCGCACACGTGCGTGCGATGCGCGCGGCGCGCCCCGGTGGCACCGAATACAAAATCGAAGCCGAACTGCTGCATGAATTTCGCCGCCTCGGCGCGCAGGCGCCGGCGTACACCTCCATCGTCGCGTCGGGCGCGAACGCCTGCGTGCTGCATTACGTCGCCAACAACGCCACGCTGAAAGACGGCGACCTGTTGCTGATCGACGCCGGTTGCGAACTCGACGGTTACGCTTCGGATATCACGCGCACGTTTCCGGTGAACGGCCGTTTTAGCGGCGCGCAAAAAGCGGTGTATGAACTGGTACTCGCCGCGCAGGCCGCGGCCATCGCCGACGTAAAAGCGGGCGCCACTTGGAACATGCCGCACGATAGTGCAGTGAAAGTGCTGGCGCAGGGCTTCATCGATTTGAAATTGTTGAGCGGCAGCCTTGCCGAAGTGCTGGAAAAAGAAACCTATCGCCAGTTTTACATGCATCGCACCGGCCATTGGCTGGGCCTCGATGTGCACGATGCTGGCGATTACAAGCGTGACGGGCAGTGGCGCGTGTTGCAGCCGGGCATGGTGCTCACCGTCGAGCCGGGTTGCTACATACGCCCCGCGGCAGGCGTGCCCGCGGAATTTGCCAACATCGGTGTGCGCATCGAAGACGACGTGGTGGTGACTGCCGCAGGTTGCGAAATTCTCACGTCCGCCGCGCCCAAATCCGTGGCCGATATCGAAGCGCTGATGGCCGCGCGGTAAGTGCTGTGAACGCCAGTGCCACGGACGCCAGCGCTACGAACAGCGCTGCAAACAACAGCACCGACATTGCCATTGTAGGTGGCGGGCCGGTCGGCGCGGCGCTGGCCTTGGCGTTGCACGGCAGTGGTCTGAGTGTGACGGTGCTCGAAGCACGCGAAGCCAGCGTAGCGGCCGCGCGCGACCCGCGTCCCATCGCGTTGTCGCAGGGCAGTCGCATGCTGCTGGAGCGTCTCGATGCGTGGCAGGGGTTAGCGCCTACACCGATCATTAACGTACATGTATCGCAGCGCGGCCGTTTTGGGCGTGCCGCGCTGAGTGCGCGCGATGCCGGCGTGCC
>JAYUAH010000811.1:0-2824 GCA_043741415.1 Betaproteobacteria bacterium | reverse complement strand
TGGAAGAAGACCCGGTATTCAAGGAAGCCGTGCGCGCAGTCGATGCCTTATTCCAGCGTCATGCGGCGTACTCGCTAGAGGACGAATTGGCCGGCCGCAACGGTGTCAGCCGCTTTGAATATACTGAAATTGCACAGCCCGCATTGTTTGCGCTGCAGGTGGGCATTACACAAATGCTGCGCCAACGCGGCATTACTCCGGTTGCGGTAGCCGGCCATAGTGTGGGCGAGGTGGCTGCGGCCTGGGCATCCGGCGCGTTGTCGCTGGAATCCGCGGTCGCCGTAATTTATCACCGCAGCCACCTGCAAGGGAGCACCAAGGGCAAGGGCGCCATGACCGCTGTCGGGCTCGGCGCAACGGAGGCGGGCAACCTAATCAGTGAGTTAGGACTGGCGTCCGGGGTGGCCATTGCCGGGATTAATAGTTCGCGCGGCGTAGCACTCGCGGGAAATCCGCATCAGCTCACACAGATCGAATCCGTTTTAAACGAACGTAATATCTTCAATAAACGGCTGGATCTCGACTACGCGTTTCACAGCTCGGCGATGGATGGCATTGAAGCCGGTATCCAGCAGACACTCGCGGCGCTCCAGCCCGGGCCAACGTTGACGCCTTTTTACTCGACCGTGAGCGGCACCGTGCTTGATGGCAAGGCACTCAGTGCAGAGTACTGGTGGCATAACATCCGCAAGCCGGTACTGTTCGAGCATGCCATCAAGGGCATGCTGGCGCACGGCATTAACGTGTTCATCGAAGTGGGACCGCATGCGGTCATGCGCGGCTATGTCAATGACAGCCTCAAAGACAACTCGACCAAGGGCCTGTTTATTCCGACGCTCACCCGCGGCGACGACGCGCCCCGGCGCGTGTGGAGCGCATGCGACCAGACGGCGATCTGCGGCGCCAGTAGCGGTTGGCAAAACGCATTTTCGTGGGCCGGCGGATTTGTACGGTTACCGAACTACCCCTGGCAACGCGAGCACCTCAACCATCCGGTCACCACGGAATCCAATGGACTGCTCGAACGGATTACCCTGCATCCCTTGCTGGGCTATCCGCTCAATCACCTGGAACTGACTTGGGAAAATCAGCTCGACACCGCGCGGCATCCATCCCTTGCCGACCATGTCGTCGGCGAGGCAACGGTGTTTCCAAGCACCGGATTTTCCGAACTCGCGCTGGCGGCAGCCTTGCAGTGGCAGCCCGGCACCCTGGCGGAGTTTGAGGAGCTCGAAATCGTCTCGCCGCTGATACTGGGTGCGGAGCACGCGAAGATTATTCGCACCAGCATAGACAAGCAGGATGGTCGCATCACCGTCAGCGCACGGGAACACGCCGGTGCGGAACCATGGACCCTGCACGCGGTAGGCCGTATCTTGCGCGAGCCGCGCGACATCCTGATGCGCGAATTGGCGCCGGCGCTACCCACGCGCCTCCCGGACTTTACCGGTGCCAGCCATTTGGCGCTGACCAAAGCCGCCAGCCTGGACTATGGCCCCGCATTCCAGTGCATCGATTTCGGCTGGATAGAGGGCGACACTGCCCTGGCCGTCTTCAAAACGCCTGAATGCATTAGCGACGAAATCAACGAGATGCATCTGCACCCTGCACTCCTCGATTGCACGTTTCAGTTGATCATTCAGTTATTAAAAGAAGACTTAAATATTCCGGGTGGTGTCGCTTTTGTCCCCACCAAAATGGGACGAGTCGCATTTCGCACAACCACTTCAAAGCCCCATTTAGCCCGCGTTACGGTGCTGCGCCGAAGCCCTCACTCCCTGACTGCGGAGTTCACGGTCTTTGACAAAGAGGGCGCTGTCATAGCTGTGGTCAAGGAAGGCCGCTTCCGCAGCATCCGCTTGAGCAAGAATGCGGCAGATCATCTGCGTTTTCTTGCTTACCACGGCACGCCCAAGCCCCATCCGTTGGCGCCCGCCGCAACCGCCGCCATTTCGTTCGACAGTGTTCACGCGGCCGTGGTTGATCTGGCGCGCAGAAGCGTTCTCACAGGCCATCATCGTCGCCACGCGGAAGAAGTCGATCCGCTGCTGGATAGCTTGTGCTGCCGCTTTACGCGGCAAGCGCTACAACAGTTGTCTGAAAATGGCATCCGGTTAAGCACCAGGATCATCGCAGAGCGCCTTGAAACCACACCCGAAATTGCGCCCTTTCTCAGCCATCTGCTTTCACTGGCGCAGGATGATCAAACCGTGGTCGCCACGGCCGACGGGTGGGAAATGTTGCCCGAGCAAGAGCACCACGCGTCCGCCCAGGATATTTGGAACAGTTTGGTTGCCGACTATCCCGACTATTTTCAGATCGTGCATTCGGTGGGACGAATCGGCATGCACCTCGCTGCGTTGTTCGACGGCAGCCTGACCCTGACCCAGATATGCCCGCAGGAATCCACCATCGCAACGCTCACGCGACAGGTGCTGGGCGCATCAAGCAAGCAGAGAATCGGGAATGCCCTGCGCAGCATCATTGCGCAGGGCAGGAAAAGTCTGCCTGACGGTGCACGTCTGGGTGTCATGGAAATTAGTGAGGGCACACCGTTATTTGCCGCGGACGCGTGCGTGTCGATGGACTTCAACTGTTGCGACTATGTTTTTGCCAGTACTACCACCACCGCGTTGGAGGATGCCGCTCGCCTTAAAGAACGCTTCCCACGCATAGACACGCGCTTGATAGCGGTCGGGCAGGCAGCGCCCACCGCGATACCAGTGTGTCATATCGCCGTTCTGACACTGGACTTCGGTTCGCTGGAAGACGCGATGGCGGCCATGGAGTACGCACGCGCGTGTCTCGCGCCCGGCGGTTCACT
>JAYUAH010000810.1:0-2830 GCA_043741415.1 Betaproteobacteria bacterium | reverse complement strand
CGCAGACAGTTCTTTACCGCAAAGGCGCAAAGACCGCGCAGAACCACCGCCAAGAAGTCCTTTTGCGCTGCGTTTGTACTGCGGCGAGCATTGTTTTTTGATCGGCATGCGTTTTAAAAAAACTCAATATAATCAAATATTTAAAATATTTCGCTTGAATCCCCGCGGCGCGGATCACGCGTGCGTATTTGAGGGTTTCAGATTTAATGAACGCAGAAAATTCCGTGGGCTGTTGCCTACGGGTTCGGCGCCTTGTTTGATCAAGGTGTCCTGCATATCTTTGGCGCGTGTGGCGTTGATGACTTCGGCACTGAGTTTGTCGAGCACCGCGGGCGCAAGGCCTGCCGACGCGACCAACCCGTACCAGGTAATCGACGCATAACCGGTGATGCCCGCTTCGGCCACCGTGGGGATCTCCGGCCACGCCGCGCTGCGCCCAGCGGTGGTGATACCCAGCACGCGCAGCTTGCCGCTGCGCCCGGTCTCGGGGTGCACCCGTACCACCGGCTGCGCCACCGGGGGATTCAGTTTGCGCCGCTGTTCGGCGCGTTCCACACCCGTCGGTGCGTGGTTGATTTTGCGCGTGCCGGCGAGTTGGATGCCGTGCAGATCGGCGATGAGATTTTTCATGCCTTCGGACAAGGTGTCGTACGCCAGTGTCATATTTTCGAACAGCGTATCGCCGCCGACCTCGGGCACGGTCCAACTTTTTAACAGCGACCCCAGCGACGGGATCAACGTGAACGACCTGTCGGAATGCCACTGGCGCCCGGTGTAACGCGAATTGGACGGTGTGCCGTCGGCATTCGGCTCGTTGGTGACCAGCAGCAACTCGGGGTGCTGTGGGTGGCGGTCTTGCGCAGCGTTACCGCCATGCCGAACTACTTGCGCGAGTAGTCGATGAAGCCGTCGCGGTTGGGCATTTTCACCTGCGGCAGCGTGTTTGCATTCATCACCTGATCGTCCTTGATGATGCCATTCAGATACAGCACGTAAGCGCTGGCGGCATAGGCTTCGTCGTTGGTCAGCGACATCGGCGCGTTGGTGGGCATGGAGCGGCGCACGTAGTCGAACAGCGTGGTGGCGTAAGGCCAATAGCTGCCCACGGTGCGCATCGGGCTACCCGAGGCGAGCGAGCCCATGCCGCCGACCAGTGGATCCGCCGGTTTGCCCACGCCTTTGACGCCGTGGCAGGTTTGGCATTTGGCGTCGTACACCGCTTGTCCCTGCGTCACACTGCCGCTACCCGCCGGCAGGCCGGCGCCACTCGGTGGAATACTGATGTCCATGGCGGCGAGCACCGCCGGCGTTGGCGTTGCACCCAGATTCGGGCCGCGCGTGGGCGTGCTGACGGTGCCTTCGGGCGTCGCTGCGCACGCTGCAACCAGTGCCGCAGTGATGAGACCCGCGGTGATTTTTTTATGCTGCATAAACATTGCTGATGCTCCCGTCGGCGGCGATGGCCCAAGCCTGCATGTAATGGTTGTGATAGTTCATGCCGGGTATGTATTGCGACACAAACGCCTGACGTGTCGGTTGCACGTTTCCTTTTTCGTCGGTAGCGCGGCTGATCAGTGTGGCAGCGCTGCCGCTCCATTCCCACGGCAGGCGAAAGCGCGTGAAGCTCTTGCTGTGAATCGGGCTCACCAGCGGCGCATTCACCCAGTTGGTGCCGCCATCGGTGGACACCTCCACCTTGGCGATGCGCCCCGCGCCCGACCACGCGATACCGGTGACTTCATACAGGCCGCGGCGATCCAGTTTGTTGCCGAACGACGGAAACGTGATGATCGATTTCACGCCGAGCTCAAAGGTGAACTGGCGTGCCTTGCCGTCGGGCTGCAAATCCGTGTACTTGGAGGTTTCATCTTTGGTGTGCGTGGGCCCGTCGGTGAGCTTGATGCGGCGCAGCCACTTCACATTCATATTGCCTTCCCAACCCGGCAGCAACAAACGCATGGGATAGCCCTGCTCGGGACGCACACGCTCGCCGTTTTGATACAGCGCAATCATCGCATCGTCCATCGCTTTGGTGAGCGGCACACTGCGCGTCATCGCGGCGGCATCCGCGCCCTCGGCGAGTATCCACGACGCACCGCTGGCAATGCCGGCTTCATTCAGCAACAGCGACAGCGGTATGCCGGTCCACTCGCTGGTGGACGCCAGACCGTGGATGCCGCCCGCGGTGATCTGCGGCGGCTTGGGGCCGGCATTGGGACTGCTGTTACCCGCGCACTCGACAAAATGCATGCGGCTCACCATCGGGTAGCGCGACAGCGTGGCCAGATTAAACACCAGCGGACGATTCACCAGCCCGTGAATCACCAACTCGTGTTTCGCCGGATCGATATCCGGCACGCCGTTGTGATGGCGCTCGAAATGCAGGCCGCTCGGCGTGACGGTGCCTTCGAGATTCTGATGCGGCGTGCGCGAGCTGCCGGTGCCTGGTGAAACGCTGGCGTAGCCCGAGGCAAACGGACGTTGCACCGGTGCTTCAAACTTGGACGGCGAACCATACACACGCATCGGCGTGCCCGGTGCTTTCATCCACGCCGGTACTTCCTGCGCGACGGCCTCGGCGGCCAAGCCTGCGCCGGCGGCTAAGCCGGCAACAGAAACGCCCTGCGTGAGAAAGCGCCGCCGCGTCTGATCGGCAGGGGTAGATGGGGGTGTGGTGAGCGGCAGAGTACCGGCCGCAGTGATGTGCTGCGCTGACTTGTTTTTACGCATAGTGCCTCCCTTGGTAACGGGTTGAGGTTACACCCAGAATGCGGCTGAGAAAACGGCTAATGATGTGTCCACGATATCCGCGGCAGGTGTTAAAATTATT
>JAYUAH010000809.1:0-6677 GCA_043741415.1 Betaproteobacteria bacterium | reverse complement strand
GGACCGCTGGCTGACCCAGGCCGGCATAACCTGCGTGCTCTACGCAACCGGTGCGGCGTTTCGCGCGGGCATCGTCAATGACAACGTCGATCTCATCCTGCTCGACTGGATGCTGCCCGATGACGATGGTCTCGCCATCCTGGTGTGGCTGCGCCAGACCCTGAGCACCCGCGTGCCCATCATGTTTGTCACCACCCGCGCCGAGGAAGAAGCCTTGGTGCTGGCACTGGACAAAGGCGCCGACGACTACCTGATCAAACCACTGCGGCAAGCCGAAATACTCGCGCGCATCAACGCGCTGGCGCGCCGCGGCACGGCCAAACCCGCTGCCGTGGTAACGCTGGGCGGCGTGCACATCGACATCGACAAACACCGCGCCACGATTAACGGCACGCTGGTGGATCTGACCGACCGGGAGTTAACACTGGCGGTCTATATGCTGCGTAATCACGGGCGGCTGCTCACGCGCCAGGAACTGCTCGAGAACGTGTGGCGCACCAGCCCCGACATCATCACACGCACGGTTGATACCCACGTCAGCCGCTTGCGCGCCAAGCTGGGGCTTACCCCGGAAAACGGATTCGATCTGAGCACGGTGTATCACAAGGGTTACCGCCTCGAATTCCGGACCGCGACCGACGGGGACGCCGGCCCTACTTGATACCTGGGTAGCGATCGCTTTGCGCTTATCGCAAACGGTCAAACGTAAACCACCTCGACGCGCTGGATGTAGTCGGCATATTCCACTAAGGCTGCTGTTATGGTGGCGGCGTCTTTGGCCTTCGCCGCGGTCTCGATGGTAGCGCCGATCGTGGTCAGCGGGGCAAAGCCGTAGCCGCCGCCGCTCCCCTTCAGGCTGTGTCCGCCGATGCGCAAGGCTTCAAAATCGCCGGCACCCAACTGCGCACGAAACGCCTCCACTTCCTTGAAGCGTCGGTCCAGATAGCGTGGAATCAGCACTTCCAGGTCTTTCATGATTTCTACCCGTATTTTTTCGCTCATGCCTGCAACTTTCCGAGGTAGTCAAGCAACTGCTGCGCATTGGCAAATCGTAGTCGCGCACTTTTCGCCATCAAGCGGTCAATCAGCTCCTGAAAGTGTTCCAAACCCTGCGGCAGACGGGGCACCGGCTCACTGATATGTTTGTTCACCAGCGCGATCGGTGTGGTTGCGGTAAACGGCCGCCGCTGCGTGAGCATTTCAAACATCATCACACCCGCGCTGTAGAGATCGGAACGACCGTCCAAGGCATCGCCCTGCGCTTGCTCGGGACTCAGATAATACGGCGTACCCAGGATGTGCCCGGTTTGCGTGAGACTATTGACATCCGAAATCATTTTGGCGATGCCGAAATCCACGATCGCAAGACTATCGTCAGCGCGAAACATGATGTTTTCCGGTTTCAAATCGCGATGCACAATACCGAATTCATGAATCGCTTTTAACGCCAGCGCCACTTGCGTCAACAACACAATCGCTTCGGCCGGCTTCACGCCTTTTTTGATACGCGCCCGTAAATCGCTATTGGCGAAATATTCCATTGCAATATACACGTGGCGGTCGGTAAAGCCCTGGTCGTAAATCTTGACGATATGCTGGCTTTCGATTTTGGCGATGAGCCCGAACTCCTGGATAAAACGCATCAGGAATTCATTATCCTCGCACAGCTTGGAATCGAGTATTTTCAGCACCACTTGCTGCCGATCCACGATGCGCTCCACCAGATAGACGGTGGACATGCCGCCCGAGCCGATTTTGCCGATCACGTTATAACCGTTGATCTCAACCACCTGCGCATCCGGCGCATCACCATCCGTCAGCCGCGCGACCGCGGCGGTTTTGGTCAGATCGGAAATGGCCGCGGTGCGCGATATGCGTTGCGTGATCTCGGCGGCCTTGCGTTCGTCCAATGCGTTGCGCACCGCTTCGACCAGACGCGCTTTGGACAGATCGTGCTTGCGCAGATAATCGAAGGCGCCGCTCTTTAACGCCTGCACCGCCACGCGCTCGTTGCCGGCGCCGGTGAGGAAAATCACCGGCGGACAGTCGGCACGCCGCTTCAGGCGCCTTAACCAATCCAGACCGTCCGCCGTACCCAATACGTAATCGAGCAGCAATACGTCATACTGCGCCAGATCGTAGTTGTCGTCGATTTCGCCGCGCGTCACCGGATCCCATTCCGTGATTTCGGCGTCCGACCACTCCAGCGTGAGGTACTGGCTAATCAGCAGCCGAAAATCTTCGGAGTCATCGACGATAAGTGCACGCAATTTCATAGCGCAATCCTGTCGGCACTGAATCTCGTTCGCGTACCTGTGGATGTCAGCACTGCATCCAGCCCTTCATTTTTGACAAGCCTGAAATAAGGAACCGGCTGATCCTTCCCCTTGAGGGATACCGGCGGCATTTCCGTCACCCGAAGTTCGCGCATGAGATCCGGCGCCTGTTTCACGACATCTGCAGATAACAAAATTTCTCCGCCTCCGGCGAGTTGCGTCAGCCGTGCCGCGACGTTCACGGCGTCGCCGATCAAAGTGTAGGCCATATGGCTGGGTGCGCCTACATTACCAAAAATTGCACTGCCGCGACTAATACCGACGCCCATGCCCACGTCCACCGCGTGCGTCTGACGCCATACGTCCTGCATCGGTGCAATGTGCGCCAGCATATCAATGGCGCAGAACACCGCACGCTGGGTCGCGTCCGTCTGCGCGAAGGGCACATTAAAAGCCACCAGCAAAGAGTCACCGGCCATCCCCAGCGTTGTTCCCTCATAAAACTTTGCAATATCAACAACTTGCGTAAAAAAACTGTTCAAAATATCCACCGCGACACCGACATCCAGCGTGGAGCACATGCGGGTGAATCCACGCAAATCCGCAAACATGGCTACGGCGTCGTCTACGCGCCGCGTTTCCAGCAACGCCGACCCGGCATCGGGACTACCCAAAATCTGTTCCACCAGCGACGGCGCAACATAGCGTTCAAACGTGGTGCGCATGCGGTGGGTTTTTGCGCGCTCGACTTGCAAGCGCTCTTGCACCAGCGCCTTGCGCGCAACACTGAGGCTGACCAGTGAATGAACGCGCGCCAGCAGTTCTTCACGACTCACCGGCTTGGACAAAAAATCATCGGCACCCGCCTGTATGCCCAGCACCCGCTCTTCACGGCTGTTCAGCGCAGTGACCAAGACCACCGGCAGTTCCAGCGTTTGTGAATTAGCGCGGATGCGGCGGCAGGCCTCATAACCATCGATGCCGCTCATCACCACATCCAATATCACCACATCCGGCGGATCGACTGCTATCGCCTGCAAGCCCTCTTCCGCACTGCCGGCGATGCGCACGCTGTAACCGCCGGCGGACAGCAAAGCCCGCAACAAATCCTGCTGGTCGACATCGTCATCCACCACCAGCACGGCGCCGCGCCGCTTGGCGCCCACGCCGCCCAACACCTGTACACTCGACTGCGTATCCGCGATCACGAAACGATGCGCGCCTGCGGTCGCAGCATTTCCCGGAACAACCATAGCCGGCCCACGATGCTTGCGCCCACGGTAACCGCCAGATAGTCCTGCTGGACGACGCGGCCATCGGCCATCACAAACGATTCACCCTTGGCATCCTCCCCCGCGGCACGCACCTCGGCCACGCGGCGCAAAAATCCTTCCGGTCCAATGAAGCCGGCGGCGGCACGTTCAAACAACTCGGTGACCGGCATGCCTTCCAGCGAATAGGGTGCGGCGTCGAGCGACAGCAACGTGCACAACGCCGGATTGGCCTGCTGAATATTGCCTTCGCCGTCTTCGAGAATCACGCCGGTGTCAATCTGATCCACCAGCAGCAACAGGCGCACGCCGTCCGCTTCGGCTTGATCTTCCGTGCGCCGCAGCGCTGTCGCATCGCGCAGCGTGCCGCACACGCCCATTGATTCCCCGTTCGCGGCAGTCAACGGTGCGGCTGCAATCTCTACCCATAGCGGGTCACCCGCCTTGCGCAGCAGTTCAGCCTGCTGCTCGAAGCGCAGTGCGGTGCCGTTGGCGATACCCGTCAGCAGGGTGGTCATGGCTTTGCGATTGTGGTCGGCAAAGAAATCCGTCAAATGTTTCCCGATGACATCCTGCGTGGTAAATCCGGAAAACTGCGCCCAGGCCGGACTCATATAGCTGCACACGCCTGTTTTGTCCACGCTGAACAACGGCATGCTCATACTCGCCAGCAAGCGCTCATGCGCGCTGTCAGCGGGTCCGGCAACAGGCGCCACGGCAGCGGCAGCGACCGGCGCGGGCTCTACCTTCGCCGCCGGCTGATCGGCTGCTTTTTGTGCCGCCATCGTTTTTGCAAAGCGCGCCTTCAATTCAAGTTCAATGCGCGGCGTCAACTCTTTTGTCAGCGCCGTGCGGACTTCAGCTTCCAGCCCCGGACGCAGCGCCGCAATCAGCTTGGGGCGCAGCTCCTGCTCCAATTTGGGTCGCAGCCGTGCGCGCAGTTCTTCCTCAATACGCGGCTGTAACGCCACCACCAGTTTCTGACGGACTTCGCTTTCGCGCTTGAGTCTAAGCGCCTTATCGTCACGAGCACCGTCGCGAACACCGTCGCGAGCAGTGTCGTCTGCTCTCTCCGCCGTTGGCGCCGGCGCTGGTGCCGCCGGTGCCGGTGTCGGCGCTTTGGCCGGGCTCGCCACCGCCTGCGCTGCGGCCACAGGACTTGCCGGCGCATCCGCCATCGTAAAATCAAGCGTCAGCATCATTCTGCGCTCGCCCGCACTCGCATCCTGAGCGGGACCGGTATCCGCAGCCGTTTTGTCAACCAGGCGCAGGTGATCAAACTGCAACAGTTCCTGCAGAGTCGACTGAAAATCCGCGTCCGGCAATGAAGCGTCCCGACACGTTTTGCGGAATCCCGCAACCGGCATGGTACCGTCGAACAACTTCAACATGGTGTAGGCCTTGGGCGACAAGCCCACACCGCTACGTGTAGCGTTAACGCCTTGGGGCGTTTTCGTCAGCAATTGTTCAGATGTGAGGTTCATTGCATTCAACAGGCCAAAAAGTACACACCGTTTTCCACGTAGCGGTTCCGCCCGGCAGGCCGACCTCGCCCAAGCCATTGATCGCTTTGCATTTTAGCCGATTCAACGGCAATTTTATATGCCGTTGTGCGGCGGGACAGGCACTACTGCACAGGTTGCAACAACGTTACCCCGAACTGTGCCCGTAACAGGGCCAAAATGGCATCACCGCATACGCCGTCGCGCACCACTTCGAACACGCGTTGCGCATCCGCCGTTATGTGCGCGGCGTCGGGCACGTTACGCACAGCATCAGAACGCAAAGCGGCTCATGCCCCCATCCACCGGAATCACCGTGCCCGTGATGTAGGCGGCGAGCGGCGACGCCAGAAAAATCGCGAGATTGCCGATTTCGTTGGCATCTCCGAAACGGCCTGCGGGAATTTCCGCCTGTGAAAATTCGCGCCGCGCTTCGTCGGTGGGATAGCGCTTATCGATCTGTTCGCTGCGGATACGCCCCGGCTGCAGCGAATTGATGGTAATGCCGTGGGGCGCCACTTCACGCGATAAGCCTTTGGCCCACACATGCACCGCGGCCTTGGCGCTGAACGCGGCATTCAAAATTTTGGGTTCAGAGGTGCCCGTCAAATTAACAATGCGGCCGAAGTTATTTTGTTTCATCGACGGCACAACCGCATGCGTCAGTTCGTGAATGCGCCAGAAATTGAGTGTCATGCCCTCCTGCCACACGGCTTTACTCGCATCAAAGAGCAGATGCATGCGACGCGCCACGGCGGCGACTTTCACACCCTCGCGTGCCAGTCCCAGCGCGATCGCGCGACCGATACCCTGACTCGCCCCGGTGACCAGCGCGCGTCGTCCCTGCAACTGCAAATCCATTTTTTTGCTCTCCTCTACTATGGCGTGAAATCGGCTACATTATCAGCCATCGGACACGGCGTGGCCATGCACCACTGACGCAAACCGGTCGCTGCTTGGGGTGGCGACGTTACAGTTGGCACGCGCAACAAACAGGATGCGTTTGTGCTGAAACAGATCGAAAAGTACGCCGCGTTGATCCGTATTGCGCAAATTCACCTATAATAAAATATTATTTAAAATCAAATACTTACAGGATATATTCCGATGAGAACGGCACCCCCTGGAATTGTCACGCGACGCTGGACCGAGCAGCGCTGGCTGCTCGATAACATCATTCGTTCGGTGGGCATCGATTGGGATCAGCCGCGCACCCTTACCTACAACACGCCCTGCGGCGCAGAGGCCAACGCGGATTTCGCCGGCATCCGCGAACGCGTAAAAAAATATGCGGATATTTCTCCTGCATTCGAGACCGCCGCGCGGCGGCGTGAAGTCAAAGCCCTGGCGGCCGAGGATGCCGGTGAGCCGGTAACCGCGCGCAATAATTATTTTTTCGCCGCCATACTGTACGCTGCGGCACAGTGGCCGCATGACGAAAACAACGAAAAAAATCTCGCGCTCAATGCGTCAAAACGCGAATGCTATGCCCGCTACGGCAAACTTGCGGATCATCCTGTCGAAGCCGCGTGGATACCGTTTCAAGGCAAAGCCCTGCCCGGCTGGCTGCATTTGCCACCCGGCTACAGCGGCGGGAAAGTGCCCGCCGTGTGGTCGATTCCCGGCAT
>JAYUAH010000808.1:0-2836 GCA_043741415.1 Betaproteobacteria bacterium | reverse complement strand
TATCACGAGTGGATCAACGCGCTTAAAGATCACGCCGGCAGAGCGAGAATTCAGGTTCGTGTGGATCGTCTGGTTCACGGGAACCCCGGCAAGCATCGTAACCTGATGAATGGCGTTTCCGAATTGAAGATCGACGTCGGACCGGGCTATCGTGTTTACTACACACAAAGAGGAACACGCCTGCTGTTGCTGCTCGCCGGTGGTGACAAGTCGACGCAGGCCCGCGACATCGCGCTCGCTATGCAATTAGCCCGGAATTATCAGGAGCAATAAAATATGCCCAAGACCGCACCGAAAAAAATTGTAAAGACCAAGACAATGCCCTATGACGTGGCAGCCCAATTGCGCACGCCGGAAGAAATGGCGGCGTATCTCGATGCATGGCTGAAAGAAGCGCCTGACGATGCCGCGGGCATCGCCCGCGCGCTCGGCGATATCGCGCGCGCCAAAGGAATGACGTTAGTTGCCAAGGAAGCTGGCCTCAGCCGAGAAAGTCTGTACCGCGCGTTGAGCGCAGATGGGAATCCGAGCTTTGCTACGGTTTTGAAAGTTGCACGTGCCCTAGGAATGAAGCTTCATGCTGGAGTGGCATGAGCGTTTCTACTGGCCTTGAGGCTGGGTATACGGCTCGCCACGCTGGATGAGGATTTGCAAAAGGCCGCGAAGAAGGCTGGCGTGAAGTTGTTTAGTTGAAGCGGCCTATTTCCTGCACGCCCGAGTGGGCGTTTCACGCGTCAAACCAAAATTACGCACGTCTCACTCCGCCGCAATCCCCGCCTGCTTCACCACCTTCGCCCACTTGGCGATTTCCATTTTCAACAAAGCGGCCAGCTCGGCTGGCGTGCCTGCCATCGGGTCGGCGCCTTCGCCGGCGAGTCGCTCTTTCATATCGGGCGCGCGCATGGCGATACCGGTTTCGGTGTTAAGCCGGATGACGATATCCTGCGGCGTGCCGGCGGGCGCGAACAGGCCGAACCACGACGTCACTGAATAACCGGGCAGTGCCGCTTCGGCCACGGTGGGCAGTTCGGGCACGATGGGCGTGCGCTTTTCGCCGGTGACGGCCAGCGCGCGCAGCTTGGCGGATTTCATGTGCGGCAGCGCCGCGGTCAGGTTGGAAAACATGAATTGCATTTGCCCGCCCACCAGGTCGATCAACGCGGGGCCGCTTCCTTTGTAGGGCACATGCACGATGTTCACGTTCGCCATGGCGCGAAACAGTTCCGCCGCGAGATGCGTGGCATTGCCTGATCCGGCGGAGCCGTAATTCAACTGTCCGGGACGCGCTTTGGCAAGCGTAATCAATTGCGGCAGTGTTTTCACCGGCAGTGCGGGATGCACGACCACCACGTATTGCCCGCTCGACACCTGGCTGATGGGCGCGAAGTCGCGAATGATGTCGTAGTTGAGCCGCCGGTAGAGACTCGGGTTGATGGTATGCGTGGGCGTACCCATGAACAGCGTGTAGCCGTCGGGTGGCGCCTTAGCCGCGATTTCGGCGCCGATGTTGGCGCCCGCGCCGGCGCGGTTTTCCACGACGACCTGCTGCTTGATTTGCATTGAAAGTTTTTGCGCGTAGAAGCGCGCGACGATATCGACGCCGCTGCCGGGTGACGAGGGCGCGATCAGGCGCACGGTTTTCGCCGGATAGTTTTGGGCATGCACTGCCGCGGCGAACAGCAAGCTGGTCAACGCGAGCCAGTTTTTAAGCCTCATACCCTACTCCGCTTTCGCGCCTGAAGCCTTCACCACCTTCGACCACTTGGCGATTTCGGTCTTGATATATGCGGCAAACACATCGGGTGGACTGGCGACGATGTCGTAGCCCAAATTTTCCAGGCGCTGTTTTACGTCCGGCATGGCCAAGGCTTTGGCGAATTCACTGTGCAAGCGCGTGACGATAGGGCGCGGCGTGCCGGCCGGCGCCAGCACGCCGTACCATGCGGTGGCCTCGAAGCCGGGCAGCAGCGATTCGGCGACGGTAGGTACATCCGGTGCCGCCGGCGAGCGTCGCGAACCGGTCACCGCTATAGCGCGCAGGCGGCCAGCCTTGATGTGCGGCATCACCGAAGACATGCCGCCAATCAGCATTTGAATTTGGCCCGCCACGAGGTCAATCACGCCCTGCGCACTGCCCTTGTAGGGCACGTGCTGAAAATCGGCGCCCGTGACGGTGTTGAACAGTTCGCCGGTCAAGTGACCGACGCTCGCCACGCCTGCCGACGAAAAATTAATCGACTTCGGTTTTGCTTTCGATAGCGCGATCAGCTCTTTCAGCGTGCGTGCATTGACCGAAGCGTGCACCACGATGATATTCGGCGCGGTCGCGAGCAAGGTAATCGGCGCATAATCCTTGATCGGATCGTACGGCAGCTTCGCCACCAGACTCGGTGCAATCGCCACGTTGGCAATGTAGCCGAGCACGATGGTGTAGCCGTCGGGCGCCGCGCGCGCGACGATTTCCATGCCGATGTTGCCGTTGGCGCCGGAGCGGTTATCGATCACCACTTGCTGGCCGATGGATTCTGCAATTTTAAGACTCGCGTTGCGCGACACGGTGTCGGCATTGCCGCCGGGCGCGAATGGCACTACAAAACGTATCGGACGATTGGGATACCCAGTGGTTTGCGCAAACGCTGGTGCAGCCGCCAGCAGCGCCGTTGCTGCACAACAGCGTCGAAAAACTTTCAAAGCGCTACTTCAGATTCGCCGGATCATTGCGCCAGCGCTCCCACGCCTGGCGCTGATCTTCGAGCAACGCTGGGTCTTCGAGCATGCGGCGCAGCAGCGCGGTGGTGTCCGATTCGTAGACACCCTTGCGCTTTTCAAACGTCCA
>JAYUAH010000807.1:0-14985 GCA_043741415.1 Betaproteobacteria bacterium | reverse complement strand
TAGGCTTCTGGCGCATGAAGCAGGCACTGGATGATCTGGATATCAAAGCGTCGCTGTTCACCAACGCGCGCGTGTGCACCGATTACGCGCGCGTGGCGGAAGAGTCGCTCAAATCCGGGTGGGAGTTTGTCGGCCATTCGTACGATCAGCAGCCCACACATGTAGAGCCGGACCAGCGCGCGATGATTCAGCGTACGGTGAAGACCATCAAGGATTTCACCGGCAAGGCGCCGGTGGGTTGGCTGTCGCCGGGACTTACCGAAACGTTTTACACGCCGGATTACTTGGCCGAGGCGGGCATTAAATACATCGCCGACTGGATCATCGACGACGAGCCTTGCGATATCCGTACCAACTACGGCAAGGTGGTGGCGATGCCTTACAACGTGGAGTGCAACGACATTCCGATGATGATGGTGCAGCATCACGCGGGCAACGAATTCGTGACGCGGACTATGGATCACTTTGACCGCTTGTATGAAGAAGGAGAGCATCGCGCCAAGATCATGGCGATTGCGGTGCATCCGTATATTTCGGGCGTTGCACATCGCATCAAGTATTTCGAGGAAGTGTTCAAAACGCTGCGCAACAAACCCGGCGTGTTGTTTTGGACGGGGGAGCAAATACTGGATTGGTATGGCAAGCAGGGCAAGATGGCGCATAGATCGTAAGTATTTGTTTTTAAACAATAATTTTATTAGGGGTGTTTGTGAAGCATGGTGCGGGTTTTGCCCTTGCGGCAATGGTTGTTGGCGGTAGTGCGTTGGCACAAAGTTTTCCAAACAAGCTGATACGCGTGGTGAACCCGGCGGCGCCGGGCGGCAACAGCGACGTTTTTTTCAGATTGCTGCAACCGAAAATGACTGAAGTGCTCGGCCAGCAACTGGTGTTTGATTATCGCGCGGGCGGTGGCGGCACTATCGGCGGCGAGATTATTGCGAAGAGTCCGCCCGACGGTTACACCACGGGCTTCGTTGCGGCGAGCTTTGTGATCAACCCATCGATGATCAAGAAAATGCCGTACGACACGTTGAAGGATTTCACCGGCTTAGGCCTAGTGGTGGATGTTCCGTCCGGCTTGGTGGTGCATCCGCAGTTGCCGGTAAAAAACCTCAAGGAGTTGATCGCGCTGGCCAAGGCGCGGCCGGGGCAATTGTTTGCCTCGTCGTCGGGGCGCGCTACCGTCGGACACATGTCGGTTGAATTGCTCAACTCGATGGCGGGCACGAAGATTGTTCATGTGCCGTACAAAGGCGCGGGGCCGGCGGTGATTGAGCTGGTTGCAGGGCACGTGCAATTGCAGTTTTCCAGTTTGCCGTTGCTGGCGGGCCACGTGCAACAAGGGCGGCTGCGCTTGATTGCGCAAACCGGCGAGAAGCGCTCAGGGTTCGCTCATGATGTACCGACCATGCCCGAGGCCGGCCTACCGGGCTATGTGGTGAGCAGCGGTTTTAGTTTTATCGGCCCGGCGGGGATTCCGCGTGCGATTGCCGAACGGCTGAACGGCGCACTGGTGACGTCGTTGCGTGATCCCGCGAATCGCAAGTTTTTGCTGGAGCAGGGCGCTGAGCCGGTGGGCAATACACTCGACGAACATGAGGCTTACCTCAAAGCCGAAGTGGCGAAGTGGATACGCGTTGTGAAGCAGGCGGGGATTGCGGCGCAGTAAAGGTCGCGATCAGTCGCGATCAGTCGCGATCGCAGGCGTTCGCGCGAAGACAGCGTTCCGGCGGTCTGAGGTTTAACTCGGCAAAAAAAGAGGGCAGGTGAAAAATCCACCTGCCCCGTACTACACTCAACTAAATTTTAAAACTGCTACGCCAGATTTATCTAAAGACAATCCGGCACGGCTTCGTCATTCGATCAGGCCGCGCGACGACGGCGGCTCATGCCCAGACCCAGCAAACCCAGACCTAGCAAGGCGATTGAGGCAGGCTCAGGTGCGCCGCTACCGCCGCTGGACGTTGCAGCTTAAATGCCCAAAAGTTTGAAGGCGTCGTCTGTTTGGCTGATGTTGCCGGACAAAACGAGGTAGCGCGACGGGGCCAGCGTGGTGTTCGGGCTTGCGTTGTCAATCGTTATATCGTTGCCCGCTACAACGTTGTTGTAGGTGTTGCTGGTAAACCCAAGTTGATCCAGGCTTTTGGTGGCACCGCACCCTGTGAAGCAAACCCCACCATTAAAACTGAGGGTGCCGGTCTGAGTGCCCGAGGTGAAGGCCTGAAGGTCAGCCAAATTGTTACCCGTGGAAGATGCACCTTCATTTGACCAGCCCAACTTGAATGAAGTCCAATCCAGCTTTTTGCCGACGCCGGCATCCAGCACGATGATGTCCCTCGCGCCTATGCTGTCAACCGCGTGCTCTGGGGCGGTCGCAAGGGATTCGGCGGAACCGAAACCTTGCACGCTATTCGTCATGCCGACGCCAAGGCCGCCCTGATTATTGAACAGGGCGTTGACCCAGAGGCTTGAATTGGTCGTGCCGGGAGTAGAGGCATACGATGCTGTCGAATAGGCGCTCATGGTGATGGTAGTACCACCGACAAGGCTGGTTTCAACGAATGATTGTGCGGCCAAGCCTGCCGTGTTGGCAAAGTCCCAATCGAAACTGGCAGCGTTCGCGCTGACCGCCAAAAACGTTGTGGCTACTGCAAGGCCAAGTTTGGTGAATTTGCGCGTCGTTGTATTATTTTTCATCTCGTATCCTTAACTAACATTGGTTCGTTTGCCCATCACCCTTGCCGAAAAACCCGGCGCAGAGTGCCCAGCGACTAGATTTATGGCCAAACTTTCTTGGCTACGCTACATGCAAAAACCGTACCAAAATTTTACTGAAAAACATAAGCTACTGATTTTAAATTAAAAATTAATTAAATCGTCTACTAATTCCGGCGTGACCGTCTATTTTTTAGAAGAAACTGTAAAATTTTCCGACACTGTCCTGCCAACCCCTCACTTGCCCACCACTTCACAGCCAATCGCAAGCTACGCGACTTGGATGTGCCTCCTTTGAACTTTTTCGCTATCCAACTAAACGCAATAACTGAGCCATAATTAAAAGTAAATATTTAAGTATTTGATTTTAAAGTACTAAAAAATTAATAACCAGCCATGAAACGTAAGTAACGAGGTGATTCTGGAGCCTATCTGTAAAGTTTTCCGACACTCTCGGGCCAAATCGATAGAAGTCCAGCGTTTCGCTGACCTCGAGACTGCTCTCTATAGAGCACTAAGCCCACATCCAATAGCCACCGCTTCTGACTGAATAATACCGAGTAATATGTGTTAACTATTTGATTTTAAACAATTTTAATTTATAAATCCCAAAATGCTGGATGTGCAGTTGCTATTGGAACGAAGTGTAAAATTTTCCGACAGTGGGGTGACTCTTATAAACAAGCTTACAGTTAGAATGTCGCCGATAGTCCGACCTGTGATTAAAATAACCTGTTAATTGAGGTATTTTTTGGAGCCCTGCAGACCTGATCCGCGCGATGATTTTCCAGTGTTCAGGAACCGAGACGGTTCAGCAACGCGCGCGCTTCGTCCAACTGCGGAAACTTTTTGCCGGACGCGAGCAGGGTTTTGAGTTCTGCGCGTGCGCGCGAAGTGTCGCTTGCCTTGACCAGCGCCTGCGCCAAGTGCAGGCGTATCTCGGGATTCTCGCTATCCAAGGATACGGCTTTGGTCAGCACTGGCAGGCCTTCCAGCAGCTTGCCTTGGCTTACCAATAGCCAGCCAGCGGTGTCAGCCACACGCGCGTCGTTAGGCTTCATTTGAAACGCCTGTACCGCATAGTCAGCGGCTTTGGGGTCGCCTTCTTTATGCAACTCCAGCGCAATACTTGTTTAGCGCTGGTATGTGCTTCGGGTTTAACTTGAGGATCGCCCGATAGTGCTCGATGGCCACTTTACTGTGGCCCGCCTTGCCTTCGAGATCACCCACGTAAAAACGCGTGCTGGTGTCTTCCGGATGTAACTTGACCCATTCTTGAAGCTGCGAGTCGGATGCCACGCCCTTGCCGAGAATGCTGCGCGCCTGATGCAAGCGCACACGGGTCAGGCCGTTGGCCTCAAGGGCATTGGCTTGCTCGAACGCCGCAGCAGCGCGTGCGTGATCCTGTTGTGCCATGCCGATCTCACCTTCGAGGAGGTAGCCGAGCGCGCGCTTGGGCTCCTGACGCTGGATTTGTTTTGCAAGGTCGGCGGCCTCCGCATAGTTCTTGGACTGCATCAGGTTTTCCGCCAAGGCAGTTTTGGCATCGATGCTCTGCGGGTAAGCCTGCACCACACGCCGGATGATATTGTTGGCTTCGCGCATATTGCCGGTGCTCGCAAAGGTTTGCGCGAGCTTGATCTGCAGTGGTATGGATGTGGGCTGCATTTGCACGGCCGCGGCATAGCTGGTGACGGCTGAATCTTTTTTGCCCATGGCCAGGTGAATATCACCGATTAGTTCCGCGACACGCGGATCCTTGGGATTTAACTCACGCGCCTTTTGCGCGGAACCCAGCGCTTCGCTGGGCTGCCCGCCCTTCAACAGGGCATCCGCCAGCACCGCGTAAGGCAACATGGAATTCGGATGATCGCCGACCGCTTTACGCAGCCATTGAACGCCCTCGTGCTGGCGTCCTTGATCGAATTCCATTACCGCCAGCAACAGCAGCGCGTCGAGATTGCGCGGATCGAGCTTGAGAACGGCATCCATACGCGCGCGTGCAGCGTCGGGCTTTTTGTCCTGCATATCAAGCTGGGCCAGCGAGGCAGCGGCGGCAA
Organism: Betaproteobacteria bacterium; assembly: GCA_043741415.1. Lineage (GTDB taxonomy): Bacteria > Pseudomonadota > Gammaproteobacteria > Burkholderiales > SG8-41 > UBA5216. The sequence continues at coordinate 10,210 of JAYUAH010000807.1, read as the reverse complement.
AGGAGTTCGGCTGCAACTTGAGCGCTTGTTCAAAGCTGGCGCGGGCAGTCACAAAATCGCCCTTGGCGCGATAGACGGAACCCTTCAGGAAATGCGTATCGGCCTTGTCGGGGCGGCGTTTTTCCAGCGCCTGTACCGCTTGCAAGGCTTTGTCCGTTTCGCTTTGCGCGATCAGGATCATGATCAGTGTGTGATCTGCGCGCGATTCGCCGGGATTCAAGGCGATGGCGGATTCCAGTTCGGCGAAACCTTTTTGAGATTCGCCGGTTTTGATTCGCGCCACGCCGAGATTGACAAAGGCGTTGGCATTTTGCGGGTCGAGCGCAACCGCCCGCTCCAGATATTCCTTGGCTTTGCGCGTGCGGCCAAGCTGCATATACGCTTCGCCAGCCAGCGCCAGCAGTTCGCCATCACCTTCCACCAAGGGCAGCATGGGTTCGAGTATGTAGACCGCGCTTTGTGGTTGCTGCTTACGCAGCAGCACGGCCGCCAGCATTTTGCGCGCATAGATGTTCCCCGGCTGCCTCGTCAGGTACGCCGTAAACGCAAGCTCGGCCTGCTGCAGATTATTGGCGGCGAAATGCATCGCGCCGCCCAACAACAGGCTGGGCATGTGGCGCGGGATGATGCGCAGCACGGCCGCCAGATTGTCGGTGCATTCCTCGAACTTGCGTTCACGCAGCGCCACCGATGCCAGGGTGAACCGTAGCATCGCACTGGCCGGGGCGCGCCTTTGCGCCTTAGCAATTTCAGCGCGCGCCTCAGCGTATTTGCCAAGATTGATATAGGCCACGGCTTGACTGACCTGTGCCACGACATGCCCCGGCGCCAGCGCAGACGCTTGTTGATACGCCTTCAGCGCCTCATCGTTCTTTGAATCTCCGCGCAACAGATCGCCTTTGGCGATCCACGCGTCGATGTTTTTCGGGGCGCTGTCCAGCACTTCTTGCGTCATGGTGTAGGCCGCCTTGCGGTCACCTTCCGCCAGGGCCACCTTGGCCAGGCCAAGCTTCGCTTCGGCAGGCAGGATGGTGCCCGCGAGCAGATATTGCGTACGGGCTTCGGCGAATTGCTTTAATTCCACTTGGGCGTTGCCGATCATCAGCGATATCTGCGCTGCGGGCTCGCCGGTGACGTCTTTGGCTTTGCGCAACTCGTCCACGGTTTGCTGGTATTGCTCGGTTTCATTCAACACCCGGCCCAGCGTCGGCATCACACGGCCATGCGGCGCTTTGAGTTCGAGCGCACGGCGCAGTTTGCGCTCGGCGTCCACGGCTTCGCCGGTTTCGGCGTAGCTCAGGCCGAGCAGAATATTGCCTTCAAGGTTATCCGGCTCCTTGGACAGCGCATTCTTAAACTGAATGATGGCGGAGACGAAATCGCCTTTGGCTCTGAACTCCTCTGCGGAGCGAAGCAAATCGGTGGTTGATTTACTGCACCCGGCGCTAAACGCGAGGCACAGCAGCAGGGCACCGATGCGCGCCAAAGCCAATGTGCGCTGCAGCGAAAAATGATGAATGAGTGGGCTCATAAGCGACTCAGTGTCTGAGGAAGCAAGCGGCGGGACAAGGTATTTTTAATCACTCGGGCTCGGGCTATGCGCGTGGAGCGCAGTTCAAACTAGTGCCGGGATTATCGCTGAATGCGGGCCGCGCAGGCGCCGAAGGTGAAATGCTGTGATGCCGTGGGGCGCAATTCAAACCGCGCAGCGTACGCTGTGCGCACACCAAAGCCAGCGGGTGCGCTAACTATTTGGTTTTATTGTGATTTTTTTTGGCTCCCCGACCTGGGCTCGAACCAGGGACCTGCGGATTAACAGTCCGTCGCTCTACCAGCTGAGCTATCGGGGAAAAGTGCTTGAAAAACAAACCACTACAATAAACGCAAGCCGCGCATTCTAAGCGTTAGGCCGGGCGGGGTCAACGCCAAGGGCGCGAAATGTTGCTGTTGGGTGCAAAAATTACGGTGCGGCGTTAGACCAGCACCTTGGCAATGGCGTCGGCGACGTAGTCGACGTTTTTTGAATTCAACGCCGCCACGCAAATGCGTCCGCTGTCGAGGGCATAGATTGAATATTCCTCACGCAGCCTGCGCACTTGATCCTTGGTCAGGCCGGAGTAGGAAAACATGCCGCGCTGATCCACCACGTAGCTGAAATCAAAGTCGGCACGCTGCGCACGAATTTTATCGACCAGGGCGCGGCGCATGGTTTTGATGCGATCGCGCATCTGGCCGAGTTCTTGTTCCCACTGCTGACGCAACTCAGGCGTGGTGAGTACCATCGCCACCGCTTGCCCGCCGTGCGTCGACGGGTTGGAATAGTTGGTGCGGATCACGCGCTTGACCTGGCTGAGTATTTTTGCGGCCCGTTCGGCGTTGTCGGTGACAATACTGAAAGCGCCCACGCGCTCGCCATACAGCGATAGTGATTTCGAAAACGAGCTCGATACAAACACCGCCGAGCAGGCTGTGGTGAAAGCGCGCACCGCGGTGGCATCGGCTTCGAGGCCGTCGGCAAAGCCTTGATAAGCAATGTCGAGAAAAGGCATCAGGTTGCGCGCTTTGACGACTTCAATCACTTGGTCCCACTGCGGTTGCGTCAGATCCACGCCGGTTGGGTTATGGCAGCAGGCGTGCAGCACGACCATATCGCCTTCGGGTATTTTATTGAGGCTGGCCAGCATATCGTCGAAACGCAGGCCGTGGGTGTTGGCGTCGTAATACGGGTAGCTGTTGACGTTGAACCCGGCATACTCCAGCAGTGCGCGGTGGTTTTCCCAACTCGGATCGCTGATCCAGGCCTCCGCTTTGGGATTGTGCCGGCGCCAGTAGTCCGCCCCGATCTTGAGGCCGCCGGTGCCGCCGAGTGTTTGCACGGTGACGATGCGGCCACTCTTGACGGCTTCACTGTCGGCGCCGAACACCACTTCCTGCACCGCTTTGTTGTAAACCGCCAGCCCTTCAATAGGCAGGTAGTTGCGCGGCATTGCGGTTTCGGCCAGCTTCTGCTCGGCGGTGCGCACGGCTTGCAACACCGGCACTTTGGCGTTGTCGTCAAAATACACGCCCACGCCAAGATTCACTTTTTTGGGATTGGTGTCGGCGTTATAGGTTTCGGTGACGCCCAAAATAGGGTCTTTAGGGGCCATTTCAACGTTATCCAGCAGCGAAGCAGTCATATCAGTGTAAGTGTTTGATTGTTAAAGTGTGCAATGCAATATTTTACCTGCGGAATCGAGTGTGATGCTAGGCTAAATTCGCTTGCGGCGGAAAGATCGTGAGAAAATACGCGGTTACCCGGCGAAAACGCATATGAACAAACCAGACACGCCCGTCAATCTCGTTCCCCTGGCCGGCCACCAGCCTGTAAAGGTGCTGACCTTTCCCAACAGCCCGTACCGGCTGCATCAAACGTTTGAGCCCGCCGGCGACCAGCCGCAGGCCATCGACAAACTCACCGAGGGCTTGCGTGACGGCCTGGCGTATCAAACGCTGCTCGGCGTGACGGGCTCCGGCAAGACCTACACCATGGCGCACGTGATTGCACGCATGGGCGTGCCGGCGATGATCATGGCACCGAACAAAACGCTGGCGGCGCAGTTGTACTCGGAGATGCGCGAGTTTTTCCCGGAAAATGCGATGGAGTATTTCGTATCGTATTACGACTACTACCAGCCGGAAGCCTATGTGCCGTCGAAAGATTTGTTCATCGAAAAAGATTCCAGTATCAACGAGCATATCGAGCAGATGCGTTTGTCGGCGACCAAATCACTGATGGAGCGCAGCGACACGATCATTGTGGCCACGGTATCTGCGATTTACGGTATCGGCGACCCGGTGGATTATCACGGCATGATTCTGCACTTGCGCGAGAATGAAAAACTCGATCAGCGCGAAGCGATCAAGCGTTTGACAGAGATGCAATATCAACGCAACGACGTTGAATTCAAACGCGGCGTGTTTCGCGTGCGCGGCGATGTGATTGATATTTTTCCGGCGGAAAACGCCGAGAACGCGGTGCGGCTGACGTTGTTTGATGACGAGGTCGAGAGCATTCACGTGTTTGATCCGCTGACCGGCCATGTGCTGCAACGGGTTGGGCGCTTCACTGTGTATCCGTCGAGCCATTACGTTACACCGCGAGCCACCACGCTGCGTGCGATCGAAGCCATCAAGGACGAATTACGTGATCGTATCGAGTTTTATCAAAAGGCCAACCAACTCGTCGAGTGTCAGCGCATCGAGCAACGCACGCGGTTTGACCTCGAAATGCTCAACGAAATGGGTTTTTGCAAAGGCATCGAAAATTATTCACGCCACTTGTCGGGTCGCCAACCCGGCGAGCCGCCGCCGACGCTGATCGACTATCTGCCGCACGATGCGCTGATGTTTATCGACGAAAGCCATGTCACCATTCCGCAGGTCGGCGGCATGTACAAGGGCGACCGCGCGCGCAAGGAAAATCTGGTGAACTACGGTTTCCGGCTGCCGTCGGCACTGGACAACCGGCCGTTACGTTTCGACGAATTCGAAAAGCTGATGCGCCGCACGGTGTTTGTGTCGGCCACGCCGTCGGTCTACGAGAGTGCGCATCAGGCGCAGGTGGTGGAGCAAGTGGTGCGCCCAACCGGTTTGATCGATCCGCGCATCGAAGTGCGCCCAGCCACCACGCAGGTGGACGATCTGATGTCGGAAATTACCAAGCGCGCGGCGATCAGCGAGCGCGTGCTGGTGACCACGCTCACCAAGCGCATGGCGGAAGATCTCACCGAGTATTTTGCCGAGCATCGCATCAAGGTGCGCTATTTGCACTCGGACATCGATACCGTGGAGCGCGTGGAAATCATCCGTGATTTACGATTGGGCGAATTCGACGTGCTGGTGGGCATCAACCTGCTGCGCGAAGGGCTGGATATACCGGAAGTGTCGTTGGTAGCGATACTCGATGCGGATAAAGAGGGTTTCTTGCGTTCGGAGCGTTCATTGATTCAAACCATCGGCCGCGCCGCGCGCCACATCAACGGCATGGCGATTTTGTATGCAGATCGCATGACCGAATCAATGAAGCGCGCGATCAGTGAAACCGACCGCCGTCGCGCGAAGCAGGTGGAGTTCAACACCGCCAACAACATCACGCCGATTGGCGTACAAAAACGCATTAAGGATATTATTGACGGCGTGTACGATCGCGACGAAGCGCGGTTGGAATTGAAGGCGGCGCAAAATCAGGCGCGCTACGACGATATGGGCGAGAAGCAAATGACCCGCGAAATCAAGCAAGTGGAAAAAGCCATGCTCGAGGCTGCGAAGAATCTGGAGTTCGAAAAAGCCGCGTCGCTGCGCGATGAATTGCGCGCCTTGCGCGAGCGCTTGTTTATCCGTGCGGCGTAGTGTTGATTAATACGTAAGTATTTGATTTTAATGAATAAAATAAATATCTTGTTTGTGTGTATGGGCAACCTCTGCCGCTCCCCCACGGCCGCGGCGGTGTTCGCTTACCACGTTGCCGATGCCGGTTTGGAGCAACACATCATGATCGATGCGGCAGGCACGCATGTGTATGACGCGGGCGATCCGCCCGATGAGCGCGCCAAACGGGCAGCGGCCAAGCGCGGTTACGACCTGAGCCGGCTACGCACGCGCGCGGTGCGGAAAACCGACTTCGAGCGGTTTCACTATGTGCTGGCGATGGACGATAAAAATCTGGCGAAGCTGGCGAAAGACTGCCCGCAAGACCATGCCAAAAAACTCGCGCTGTTAATGCAATACGGCAAGCCGGGTGCTACGCTGTTCGTGCCGGATCCGTATTACGGCGGCATGCAAGGCTTCGAGCGTGTGCTCGACATGGTCGAAGATGCCACGCAGGGTTTGCTGCGCCACATCCGCCAACAGCATCAGCTTTAACGATGCACTAAACCGTTTGTCCTGATGCTTCGTGGTGTTGGGTTTCCACTTGCAGCAGCGGTTCGTCGCTGACCGGCGGCAGCAGCGGACGCACGCGGGGTTTGCGCGGCGGCTCAACCACTGCAGCGGCTTGTGCGGCCTCAACTCGCGCGCTGTCGGTCTCGATTTGCGTTAGCCCGCTGGACCAGTCCAGCTTGAGCGGGGCAGGTGGTAGCGGATGCATCGGCGCCACCACAGGCGCTGCTGCCGGTGCGCTGACCATTGCAGGCCCTGCGATGGCACGCACCACCAGTGACGACGATGCGTCATCCGCTGCCAAGGGTAGTTCGATGGGTGCGGACACTGGCGTCGCCACCGGTTGCGGCATTGGGATTACCTTCGGCGCCAGTTCGGCCGCATCCAAGTGCAAGTCGGGAATATCGACCGCGGCAGCGGCAGGCACCGCCAACGCCGGCGCGGCAACCACCGGCATCGGTACTGCGGGTGCCGGCGGCACCGGCGGCGTAGCGACTGCTGCCGGATGGTCGACGGCGCTGGCTTCTGCGGGCAGCTCGCTGCCATCCTCAAAGCCGACGCGCGGACGCGGCACAAACGGCGTGCGCGGATAACGATAGCGGCGCTCACCGCGCGCCTCGGTACGGCCCTCTGTGCGTGCCTCCGCAGCATGCTCACCGTGTGCTGCGTTGTCTGCGTCATCTGTCGCGGAGACCGTCGATGGCACCGTCGTATCCTGGCCTTCCGTGCGATTGCCACGACCACGGCCACGACGGCGGCCTCGACCGCGACCCTCGCCAGTACCGCCATTGCCGCTGTTGCCAGCGGCGGTGCCGGCAGCGGGTTGCTCCTGCGTCAGTGCCAAGGCGGGAGAGGCTTGTTCTGCCGCAGGGGCATCTTCACTGCTGCGCTTGGGGGCTTGCGGCGGGCGTTGCTGCTGGCCACGCTCAGTGCGCTCACCGCGATTCGGACGCTCACCACGCTCACCACGCCCGCCGCGTTCGGTACGTTCGCCTTCGGCGCCGCGCTCGCTACGTTCGCCACGATGGCGATTGCGACCGCCGCCGTCACGTCCGCCATCACGGTCGCGGCGTGGCCCGCCTTGGCGCGGACGATCACGCCGCGCTTCTTCACGTTTTTCCTCGGCGACCGCTGCTGCGGTCGCAGCAACGGCGGTTACCGCGGCGGTCCCGGCAAAGGTTTCTAACGGCTTGCGACGGAACCAGCCGAATATTTTGCCGATAATGTTAGCTTGCTCGTCTTGCACTTGAGGTGCAGCGGCGGCTGCCGCGGGTGGCGGCACGTCCGGCGCCGGCGCAACCGCCATGGGCGGACGTTCCGGCGGCAGTATGCCTTTGACCGCCGCTTCCGGACGCGGTGCTGCGGCTTCGTTGGCGGCATCCGTTTTTTCGACTTCTTCGGGCACCTTGACCATCTCGTAGCTGGGCGGCAGCGGCTCGCTCTGATTCAGATCATCGTGGCGCAGGCGCGAGATTTCGTAGTTGGGCGTCTGCAAATGAGTGTTCGGAATCAGCGTGACGGTGACGCGATGACGCGTTTCCAGTTGCTGGATATCGTGACGTTTTTCGTTGAGCAAGAAGGTCGCCACGTCTACCGGCACTTGGGCGTGCACGGCGGCGGTGTTGTCCTTCATCGACTCTTCCTGCAGGATGCGCAGGATGTGCAGCGCGGTCGATTCGGTGCCGCGAATGTGGCCGGTGCCGTGGCAACGCGGGCACGGCTGGTGGCTCGATTCGCCCAGCGACGGACGCAGCCGCTGGCGCGACAATTCCATCAGGCCGAAGCGCGAAATCTTGCCCAGTTGCACGCGCGCACGGTCGTAGCGCAGCGAATCGCGCAAGCGGGTTTCCACTTCGCGCTGGTTGCGCTGGTTTTCCATGTCGATAAAGTCGATGACCACCAAGCCGCCGAGATCGCGCAGGCGCAACTGGCGTGCAACTTCTTCCGCCGCTTCGAGGTTGGTGCGGAATGCGGTTTCTTCGATGTCGTGGCCGCGTGTGGCGCGCGCGGAGTTGACGTCCACTGAAACCAGCGCTTCAGTGTGGTCGATGACAATGGCGCCGCCGGAGGGCAGGTTGACCGAGCGGGAATGCGCGGTTTCGATCTGATGCTCGATCTGGAAGCGCGAAAACAGCGGCACATCGTCGCGGTAATGCTTGACCAGATCCACTTTGGTCGGCATCACCAGCGACATGAAGTGCTGCGCCTGCTCGTGGATGTCCGGCGTATCAATGAGAATTTCACCGATTTCATCATGGAAGTAATCGCGAATGGCGCGTACCACCAGATTGCTTTCGAGATAAATCAGGAACGGCGGCGGATTCAGTCGTTTGGGCTTGGCATTGGCGCTGGCGCCTTCCTTGGGTTCCTCGAACTGCGGCTTGGACGCGCTGTCGATGGCTTCCCACAATTTAAGCAAATAGTTCAGGTCCCATTTGAGTTCTTCGGCTTCGCGGCCGATGGCCGCGGTGCGCGCGATGACACTCATGCCATTGGGAATTTCGAGCTGATCGATGACATCGCGCAACTCGTTGCGATCTTCGCCCTCGATACGGCGCGATACGCCGCCGCCGCGCGGGTTGTTGGGCATCAACACCAGATAACGACCGGCAAGGCTGATAAAGGTGGTAAGCGCCGCACCTTTGTTGCCACGCTCGTCTTTATCCACTTGGACGATAATTTCCTGGCCTTCGCGCAGGGCTTCCTTGATGGTGGCCTTGCCGACATCGACGCCGGGTTTGAAGTAGGCGCGGGCGACTTCTTTGAACGGCAGAAAGCCGTGACGTTCGGAACCGTAATCGATAAAGGCGGCCTCGAGACTGGGCTCGACGCGGGTGATAATGCCTTTGTAGATATTGCTTTTTTTCTGTTCTTTGGATGAGGATTCGATATCGAGGTCGACCAACTTTTGGCCATCGACAATCGCAACGCGCAGCTCCTCGGCTTGCGTCGCGTTAAACAACATTCTTTTCATTTTCTTCTCCCGCGCTCAAAGCACGTAAGCGCCACGGGATGGGCAATTCCTTCACCGCGGCGGTGTCACGCTGCGGTGCTACTCAACTTCAGTCAGTTGCGGTATTTAACATACTGTACAAGGCTGATTCGAGGTTTTCGGTTTCGCCGGTTCCGGACCCGCACAATCATTTTGAGCGTGTCCGTAATATTCAAACGGTGTTTTGAGCGCGTATTTCGACTACTATCGCTACTTCGTGGTGAGCGACATTAACCTGTATTTCCGGGCCTGCGGTAGCGTGCGATATTTGTGTTGAGCACGGTAGGGCAGGGCCGGTTCTAGTTTGTGGTACTGGTGCGATCCATGTTCGTCCGCTGGTTGCAGGTCACTAAAGCGCTTCGCGTCGTGGAAGCTGGACCCTGCAATCCTGCGGCTTGAGTACTGACCACGCATCAACAAGTTGAATCGTGGTTTCCTTCAAGTCCGCATCAAACTCGGCTGGGAACCCGGATGTTGCACTGCGAAATAGTATAATCAAATGAAGCAGTTAAGTAAAGAAACCGTAAATTGGCTGGAAGTCGGCGCCGAGGAATCCGGCCAGCGTATCGACAACTACTTGATACGATGGCTTAAAGGGGTGCCAAAGAGCCACGTCTATCGCATCCTGCGCAGCGGCGAGGTGCGGGTGAATAAAGGACGTATCGGCCCGGATTACCGGGTTCAGGACGGGGACCGGGTGCGGGTGCCGCCGATTCGGACAGCCGCGCCAGCCACTCTAGGCGCGCGCAAAACGGGGCCGCGCACGGCACCACTGGACATTATTTATGAAGACGCCGCGCTGCTGGTGATTAATAAGCCGTCCGGACTCGCGGTGCACGGTGGCAGCGGCATCAGCTTGGGCGCTATCGAACAACTGCGCGAATCACGGCCGCAGGCGAAATTTCTCGAGTTGGTGCATCGGCTTGATCGCGATACTTCCGGCGTGCTGATGTTCGCCAAAAAGCGCTCGGCGCTGGTGGCGCTGCACGAGCAGTTGCGCGAGGGGCGGGTGCAAAAAATCTATCTCGCGCTGGTGCGCGGTCATTGGCGCGAAGCGAAGCGCGCAGTGAAAGCGCCACTGCAAAAGCATCTGCTCGCGAATGGTGAACGGCGCGTCTCCGTGCACGAAGACGGGCAGGCAGCGCATACGATATTCAGGCTGCGCAAATCCTGGCCGCAACTGGATACGCCGTTCAGCCTGCTCGAAGCCGATCTCAAAACCGGCCGCACGCATCAGATCCGCGTGCACTTGGCGCATCTCGAATTTCCAATTGCCGGCGACGATAAATACGGCGATTT
>JAYUAH010000806.1:0-2838 GCA_043741415.1 Betaproteobacteria bacterium | reverse complement strand
CGGGCAGTTCCACCAGTTCCTTGGTGTGGGCGCCAAGATTGTCGTAGAACTGCCGCTGCGGTGCTTGATGTACCACCCAATCGTCGCCGGAAATCAGTAATTGCGTGGGCAGGGTAATCGCCTGTGCGTCGGGCACGATACGATCCGCGGCGTCGTAGAGTCCGAGCAGGACGCGCACGGAAATGGAGCGCGTGATCAGCGGATCGGTGTTGTAGGACGCAATGCGTTCGGCATCGTGCGTCAGAAATTTGGCCTTGATGTATGACGTGACAAAAAAATTGCCGCGCAGTTTGTAGAGCAAATTAAGGCCTGCGCGCGCGAACGGCACGTAGAGCTTGACCTTGAACGCCGGCGCGGTGAGCACCAGGCAGCGGATCTGCGGCGCATAGTCGTGCGCCCAGGCCGCGACCAGCACGGCGCCCACACTTTGGCCGATGACCACAATATTTTCCAGTGCAATGCCGTGCGCATGCGACACATGGCGCACGAAGGTATCGACATCCTTTACCGAAGCCGCAAAACCCGGACTATCACCGCGCGCACCGGGCGAGCGGCCATGCCCACGCGCGTCCCACGCGAACATCGCGTGATCGTCGAGTTGCAATTCATCGGCGATGTGTTGCAGCCGGCCCGAATGTTCGTGGCCGCGATGAAACATCACAATGGCTTTTTTGTCGATGGCATTCTGCGCCGGCCAGTGGCGATAAAACAGTTCGACGCCGTCGTGCGTGGAAAAAAAGTGTTCGTCGGCCGTGCGCATCAGTGGTTAACCTTGGAATGTTCGGTAGTAATCGCAGCGCGGCTGCGATTAAAAATAGTTACCAGCAGCAATAACACAGTCGCTGCCCACACGCCGTTGATGAATGCTGCCACGGATACGCTCAAACCCGTTAGCAATGCAATAATGCCGAACACCAGCGCGCGGTCGCTCTTGCCCATCGGCCCCTGGTAGCCGCGCTCGCCGCCTAGCGCGGCGCCGAGCAAGCCGGCGAATTCGCTGACGAGGGCAAGCAGCACAATCGCGACCACCAGCCCCGCGTGCGAGCCCGCGATCAACGCAAACGGCAGATAAAGTGCTGCGTCCGAAATCACATCGCCGAGTTCATTGAGCACTGCGCCGAGGCGCGAAGCCTGACCAAACTCGCGTGCCAGCATGCCGTCCAGCGCGTTCGCAGCCATGCGCAGCAGGCACCATAAAGCAATCAACAAAAACAAATAGTGGTGATCCGCAAGCAAGAAGGCCGCTGCGCCCAACAGCAGCGACACCGCGCACGTGCCGAGGGTGATTTGATTGGCCGTGCAGCCGCGCCGATACAGCCACGCCGCCAGCGGCCGCAGCAGGGCCTGGAAGCGCGATTTCAGTTGATACGTGCTGGGCATGGACCGCGAGCAGTTTACTCGTTGCGCAGTCCGGCTGCTTTAATAACCTGGGCCCATTTGGTGATTTCCGCGCGCAGAAAGCGGCCGAACTCGTCGGGCGTGTTGCCCACCGGTTCTGCGCCGTCGGCCGCGATGCGCTCATGCACGCCGGGTTGCTTGAGGATAGCGACCGTTTCCTGATGGAGTTTGGCGACGATGTCGTACCAGGTGGCTGACTCATAACCCTTGACGTCGGCCTCTTGCAGCGTGGGCAATTCCGCGGCGGCGGCGGAGCGCTTGGCGCCGCTGACGGCCAGTGCGCGCAGCTTGCCCGAGCGCACGTGCGGCATGCCCGAGGCGATGCTGGCAAAGCTCAACGTGACTTGTCCGCTCATCACATCCACCATCGCCGGCGCGATGCCCTTGTAAGGTATGTGCTGCATCGGCGCGCCAGTAAGCATTTTGAATAGTTCACCGGAGAGATGCCCGCCGGTGCCATTGCCGGCGGAAGCAAAGGTGACGCGCCCGCTTTTGCTGAGTGCCACGAGTTCAGCGACGGATTTTGCCGGCACCGATGGGTGCAGCACCAGCACAAGATTTTGCGTTGCCACCAGCGTGACCGGTGCGAAATCGCGCACCGAGTCATAGAGCAGATTTTTTTGCAGGCTCATATTGGTGGCGAGCGAGGCGATGGTGCCCATCATTAGCGTGTAGCCATCGGGTGCTGCGCGCGCGGTGAGTTCGCCTGCGATGACGCCGCCCGCGCCGGCGCGATTGTCCACCACCACTTGTTGTTTAAAACGTTCAGCCAGGCGCGGCGCCACGGCGCGCGCCAGCGTGTCGACACTACCGCCGGGGGTGCTGGGCACCAACATGCGTATGGGATGCGTCGGGTATTGCTGTGCGGCGGCGCAGAGCGGCCACCATAGCCCAATCATGTAAATACGTAAGTATTTGATTTTAAACAATTTTTTATTAATGACTATTCGATGCGCAGATTCGCTGTTTTGACGACTTTGGCCCAGCGCGCGATATCGCTGCGTATGGTCGCGGCGAATTGTTCAGCCGTGTCGCCGATGGGCGTGACGCCGATAGTGGCAAAGCGTTCGCGTAATTCCTGACTCAGCAGCGCCTTCGACGCTTCGGTGTTGAGCTTCGCCATGATGTCCGCGGGCACATTGGCCGGCGCAAAAAAACCGTACCACGAGCCGAGCACAAACTGCGGCGGCCCGCCGGACTCGCCCATGGTCGGGATATCCGGTGCGAGCGAGGTACGTTTTTCCGAGCCGATGGCCAGCGCGCGCAGCCGTCCCGATTTGATGTGCGGCAGCGTGGCTTGCAGCGAATCGAAACCCATCATCACGTGGCCGCCCATAATGTCCACCAGCATCGGCTGGCTGCCTTTGAACACCACGTGCAGCATGTGTATGCCGCTCATTTGCGAGAACAGCAGCGCGCCCAAATGATTGGTGCCACCCA
>JAYUAH010000805.1:0-2843 GCA_043741415.1 Betaproteobacteria bacterium | reverse complement strand
TGCCGATTGAAGGCGAGGCCGGCGCCGGCTTCCGTCTGCGCGGCGGTTATCAGGTGCCGCCGTTGATGTTCACGCCGGAAGAAATCCAGGCGCTGGTGCTCGGCGCGCGGCTGGTGCAAAGCTGCGCCGACGAGGGTCTGAACGCTGCTGCTGACAGCGTGCTTGCCAAAGTCGATGCGGTGCTGACCGCCAATCTTAAGCACCTGCTCGATGACCCGGCGCTCACGGTACCGGATTTTCGCGTGACGCCGGAAGTCAAAGCGGTGTTGCGCGAGTTGCGTGCGGCCGTGGGTGCGCGCCGCATCATCACCTTCCGCTACACCCAGGGCGATGGTTCGGTGATCGCGCCGCGCGTCTGGCCGCTGTGTCTGCGCTACTTGAGCGGCACCTGGACGCTCGGCGGCTGGAGCGAAACCGAAGCTGCGTTCCGGGTGTTTCGTCTATATCGCATTCAAGCGCTCGCCGTAAGCGGCGCGCGCTTCGGCTTTGAGCGTGGCCGTACTCTAGCCGATTTTTTGGCGGCGGCGGACCGGCTTGGCGCGGGGGGATAAAGGCGAGAAAGAGCGAAGGGTCAAGTCTTGCATCATAGCATCACCAGCGCGCAACGCACCTATTTCCCATTTCCCATTTCCCATTCACTGCCCGGCTCACCATAGCATATGCACGCCAATGGCATCGGCAATGTTCTGCAACGCGTAGTGGCAACGGGATTTCGGGGTAGCGCTGTAGTTCTGCCCGCTTAAGTCGGTGGCGACGCTGCTGTAGCCGCGCGCGGCGGAGGTGAAGTTGTAGCTGGTGAGCGCGGGGGTGATGCTGCCGGTGTGGCTTCGACGATTCAGCAGCGGCACTGAAGTAGACCGCTACTCGAGAACAAATGCGCGCGGTATTTGGTTCAAAAAAAACAGGACTGCTTGTGACAGTCATTTTTTTGTTTAAAATCAAATACTTATCTTACGACTTACGCGAGCAGATGCTTGATCGCATCGCGCTCTTCGGTGAGTTCTTTCAGGGTAGCGTTCATGCGGCCACGGCTGAAGTCGCTGATGTCGAGGCCTTTGACGATTTCAAATTTTCCGTTCTTGCACACGGCTGGGTAGCCGTACATCACGCCTTCGGCAATGCCATAGCTGCCGTCGGCGGCTAAGCCCATGCTCACCCAATCGCCATCGCGCGTGCCGAAGGTCCAGTCGCGCACGTGTTCAATCGCGGCATTGGCGGCACTGGCTGCGGACGACAAACCGCGTGCGTCGATAATCGCCGCGCCACGTTTTTGGATGGTGGGGATAAAATTATCTTCGAGCCATTTCTGGTCGTTGATCATCGGCCACACTTTTTGGCCGTCAGCTTCGCACACGGTGATATCCGGGTACTGCGTGGAAGAGTGATTGCCCCACACCGTCAGTTTTTTTACGCTGGATACTGGCTTGCCGATTTTTTGCGCGACTTGCGTGAGCGAACGGTTGTGATCCAAACGCATCATGGCGGTGAAGTTCGAGGGCTTCAGACCCGGCGCGTTTTTCATCGCAATCAGGCAGTTGGTATTGGCGGGATTGCCCACCACCAGCACTTTGACGTCGCGGCTGGCGCTGTCCGACAGCGCTTTGCCTTGCGGTCCGAAAATTTTGCCATTGGCTTCGAGCAGATCTTTGCGCTCCATGCCTGGGCCGCGCGGGCGCGCGCCGACCAGCAGCGCAACATCGACGTCTTTGAACGCGACGTTCGGATCAGCCGTGGGAATCATGCTTTGCAGTAAGGGAAACGCGCAATCGTCGAGTTCCATCATCACGCCAGTGAGTGCTTTTTGCGCTTTTTCGTCGGGAATTTCGAGCATTTGCAGAATGACGGGCTGGTCTTTGCCGAGCATTTCGCCGCTGGCGATTCTGAACAGCAGGCTGTAGCCGATCTGGCCTGCGGCGCCGGTCACCGCGACGCGCATGGGTTTTTTCATAATGGAACTCCTGGATTTCGGTCTGAACGTTGTGGTGTAAGTTACGCGAAAGCAAGCAGAAAACCCTTACACGCGAGAGCGACGATAATAGCTAACGCCCTCCACTGGGTCAACTTCGCAGACGCATTGCCGCACTCTTTGAGTGCATCGCAAGTCCGTTGATTGTTTTGCCCAATCAGTGGAATGGCAGTGGCAACTTCAGGTCATTCTGCTGTTCCGCAACATGCGGAAAGCTGGTAAAATTTTTCAGCTTTGCTTCGATGCCAAATCTGTATGCGCAAGCAGTTAGTCCAGTTTACGTAAATCGTCCTGCGAAAGAATTCACTTAATGCCCTCGAGTCGTCCAAAATACCTCGATTTAATACAAATACGAATGCCGCTTCCAGCATTTGTGTCCATCTTGCACCGGGTTAGCGGTGCGGTACTTTTTCTAATGCTTCCGGTGCTGCTTTGTTTACTGAGTAGCAGCCTGGAATCACCGGCGTCGTTCAATGGTTTTAAAGCATGGGTAGGCAATCCACTGGTGAAGCTGGTGTTGATCGGCGTGCTGTGGGCCTACTTGCATCACTTCTGTGCGGGCATTCGGCATCTGGCAATGGATATGCATAAAGGGTTGGAATTGCAAACCGCGCGCGCCACCAGTTACGCGGTGCTCGCTGTCAGCTTGTTGCTAACAGTCGTGATCGGGGCCAAGTTATGGTAAAGCGCGAAGTTATCGGCGCCCATTACGGCCTGCGCGATTGGCTGGCACAGCGTCTCACCGCGGTGGTGATGGTGGTCTACAGCGTCGTATTCCTGTGGCTGTTGCTTAAACTGCCGCAATTCGATTTCGCCAGTTGGAAAGCGATGTGGAGCGCACCTTGGATGCGCTACGCCAGCCTTTTGTTTTTATTGA
>JAYUAH010000804.1:0-2846 GCA_043741415.1 Betaproteobacteria bacterium | reverse complement strand
CGGTGAGATTCAGAAGTGGGCCAAGCTTACCGCGGGGCTTAAACTGCAAATTCAATAGAATACCGTTAAATTGTAAGTATTTGTTTTTAAAGGATTTTTATGAGCAGATTGTTCGAGAAGCTAGCGGAGGGTCAAATGGGTTTGGGCGTGTGGATCAAAGGTGGCCCCAGTTGGGTATCTACCATTGCGCGCGCAGGATTTGATTTTGTGCGGCCCGACATGATGTTCTCCGCCATCGATTGGCGCGAACTCGATCACATCAACCGCACCGCGCAGGCCGTGGGCATTACGACGTGGGTACGCGTGCCGGCGAACCCGTGGTTGGGCAACGCGGATTCGTTGCAAGTCACCGTTGATGTCGCGCGCGCGTTCAGTCTCGGCATACCGTTTGTGGGCGCGTCCGTTGCCTCGGCGGCACAAGCGCGTGCGTGCATGGAAGTGTCGCGCGACTGGCATCGCTCCGGCGCAGGTGAATATCCGAACTCCAGCGAAACCTTCGCCGCCATGCACAAGAAAGAATCCGACACCGCGGTGTTTGTACCGCACGTTGAAGCAGGCGGCGCGATTAAGGAAATCGACGAGATCATTGCCATTGAGGGCTTGCGCGTGATCATGCTGGCGATGACCGATCTTTCCAAAGCGCTCAACTTGCCCTTCGAATACGATCATCCCGATTTGTGGCGCGCCGTGGATAAGATCGTTGCCAAAGCCCACGCGCGCAACATCGTGGTGGCGGCCAATATGGGTTATGCGTTTACCACGCCGGAGCAAATGCTGGCGCGCGTGCAGCGCATGCATCAGCACGGCATTCGTGTTTGCCTGATGCAAGGCGCGGACAGCATGCTGGAAAATCTGGCGAAAGCGGTGCTTACGGATATCCGTCACGCGATGCCGTAAGCTGCCACACGACATCGACGACAACATGGCATAAGGCTAGCCGCCACTGAGCTTCGGTCTACACCCAAGCCGCCTTCACCTTCTCCGGCGTAAACGGCACTTGCCGCATGCGCACACCTGTCGCGTCAAAAATCGCGTTGGCGAGTGCTGCCGCCAGCGGCCGGCAGGTGGCCTCGCCGCCGCCGAACGGCGCCTGCTCCGGGTGGTCAATCAAGGTGATGTCGATCACCTCCGGCACGTCCTTCATATCGATGATGGGATAGCTTTGCCAATCCACGCTGGTGACATTTTTGTTGTCGAACTTCACTTCTTCGATCAGTGCGCGGCTGGTGGTTTGCACGATTTGCGCTTCCAGCGTTTGCCGCAGTAAATCCGGCGCAATCACCTGCCCGCAATCGTGCGCCACATAAAAGCGCCGCGCCCACACTTTGCCAGTGCTGCGGTTCACTTCCACATCAGCAACCACCGCAACGCGCGTGCCGCCGCGCACGGAGTACGCGAGGCCTTGCCCGACATACACATCGCCGCGCACCTGCTTGCGCGCGCCCACATGCGGCTGCCAGTTGGCTTTTTGCGCCACGGTTTTGACCACCGCAATATCATCTTTGTGACTCAGATACTGCATGCGAAATTCCACCGCATCGGTGTTGGTCGCCAGCGCCAGTTCATCCATGAACGACTCGACGCCGAAGTGGATTTGCGGCCCGCCCGGATCGCGGAAGTGCGAGGTGCGCAGCGGTGACGCACGGTCGAGCAGCGGCGCAATAGTCTCCGAAGCCTTACGGCGCGAGGCGAACGAATACGATTCGCTGGGCGGACCGAACAGCCAATTGGGCTTTAACGGCCAGCCCATGAGCTGCCCCGCCAGTGTGCGCTCGGGCGAGCCTTCGTCGCGGAAAAACTCCTGCCGTGAAAAGCCCTTGGTCTCGAAATGCCAAGCGGTGACTTTGCCGTCTTTGTCGATAGCCGCACGCGCGGTATGCACCGAGGCCGGGCCCTTGGGATCCCACTGTGTGCCATCGTGACGCATGCCTTGCACGCGCACCGGCTTGCCCACGGCCTTCGACAGCACCGCGGCATCCATGGTGGCGTCGCCCGAATCGTTGCGGCCATAGGAGCCGGGGCCGACCGTGGAAATCACTTTCACTTTTTCTTCGGGCAGATTAAACATCAGCGCGATGCCGTCGCGGCAGTGGTGCGGCTTTTGTCCGCCGGTCCAGAGAGTTGCTTCGCCGTCGCGCATATCCGCCACGCCGCAGGCCGGCGCCATCGACGCATGCGACTGAAATGGCCATTCATAAGTAGCCTCGACAATTTTCCCCGCGTGGGCAAACGCGGCATCGACATCGCCGACGTTCTGCTCGTTGTCACGCTTCATCACCGGCGCTTTACGGATATGGTTGTAAATATCTTTTTGATCGGGAAACGGCAATTTCACTTCCGACCACGTCACCTTAAGTTGCCGCGCTGCGCGTATCGCATCCCATTGTTTGGGCGCGACCAATCCGATAAAGCCTTTTTGCCACACCACTTTGACGCCCGGAATATTTTTCACCGACGCTTCATCCACCGCCACCGGCATCGCACCCGCCACTGGCGGACGCAGCACGCGCCCATGCAGCATGCCGGGCACTTTGATATCCACCATGTTCTCGGCGGTGCCATAGAGTTTGGCCGCAATATCGCGGCGGCGCGTACCGGGTTTACCGATGATTTTGTATTCGCTCGCCACTTTGGGCTTGGCGCGGCCCTTGACCAGCAGCAGGTTGCCGTATTGTTTGTTCCATTCGAGCTGCACCTCGAACTGCTTGCCGCCGATCAACTCGCCATACGAAACTTTTTTGCCTGATTTATCACTGACGATACCGTCGTTCACCGTCAGTTGGTTTATAGCGACTCCCAGTTTCGCTGCCGCCATCTCCAGCAAAGTGAGCCGCGCTTCAGCGGCA
>JAYUAH010000803.1:0-2846 GCA_043741415.1 Betaproteobacteria bacterium | reverse complement strand
CCTGTATTCGAGAACAATCCCCGCGCTGATGGTATCGATAGCGGTTCTCACGCCAGCGGCCACGCAGGCCGCTTCGACAAGCTCAGGACAGGCCGCTGCGACGGACTCAGGACACTGGCCCGCGCGCCCGATCCGCCTGATCATGCCGTTCCCGCCCGGTGGTGCTACGGACGCCAGTGCGCGCGCACTGGCCAACGAAATGGAAGGCTCGCTCGGGCAACCGATCATTGTCGATAACCGGGGCGGCGCCAACGGCATCATAGGCTGCGATATCGTGGCTAAGGCAGCGCCCGACGGTTATACCCTGATGCATATCTCGGTGGCATTCGCGATTAACCCCAGCACTTATAAAAAGTTGCCGTTCGATGCAGTGCGCGACTTTACGCCGATCACCAATCCCATTGTGGGTCACGGCGCTTTGCTCGTGGTCCATCCGTCGCTGCCCGCACGTTCAGTCGGTGAATTCGTGGCCTTGGCAAAGAAGCAACAGCTCATATTCAGTTCACCCGGCATCGGCAATGTTTTACATCTGATCACCGAGGCGATCAGCTTGCGCGCCGGCATCCGTATGCTGCATGTGCCGTACAAGGGCTCTGGGCCCGCCTTGATTGCGTTGCTCGGCGCCGAAGCGCAAGTGATGGTGGTGCCACCACTCACCGCCACGGCGCATATCAAGGCCGAGCGGCTGCGCGCACTGGGGTACAGCGGCGCCAAGCGGCTGGAAACCATGCCCGATCTGCCCACCATCGGTGAGGCCGGCTTGGGTGGCTTGGCCGGCTTCCACATGGATAGCGGCTGGCACGCCTGGTTTGCGCCCGCGAAAACTCCCGACAGCATCATCACTCGCGTTTACAGCGCGATACATCAAGCGGTGCAATCGCCGAAAATGCGCGACTTGTTTCAGGCCGCAGGCTACCAACCGGTCGCCGATCCGCCGGCCGTGTTTCAAAAGAGTGTTCGAGCCGACATCCAGCGCTGGGGCGAACTGGTGCGGCTGGCCAAAATAACGCCCGAATAGCGCCTTGCCCGGCCAACGAACGGGACCTCCCGTAACGTCAAGTTCCTGCTCTAATTTGGGACTAAAATAGTCGATCAGGTGAGCACGGGCTGCGCAGCGGCTGACTGAGCCGCCCGACTCGCCTGGCACCGCTGCAAAATACACCACGGATTTAACCCAGCTCAGCGTAACAAGGAGAACGAGATGACTGCACGACGCTGCTTCACCGCTCTGTTAATGCTCCTGTTTTCATACTCGGCTAACGCTGCCGTCACCTGCGCCGCGGTACTCAAGGCCTTGGGCAGTCAACTCGCCGACGCGGTGTGCACGGAGTCCGTGGACCTCACTACCACCAATCCCGCGACCACACCCGCCAACAATTCGCTGCCGGGTTTGCCGCCGTTTGCATTCACGCCGATCACCGATCGCGGCGTGATCGCGCCCAGCGCGGGCAAGCGCACGCCGGTCACCAAGGCGGTGCCGGGCTTGCAACTCAATGCGCGTATTGTGTCAGACCCAACCGGCCAGGCGCGCTTTCTGTTGCGCTTGCCGAACGATTGGAACGGGCGGCTGGTGGTGGCCGGCGCCTCGGGCACGCGCAGCGAGTTCAACGGCGATTTCGCGTGGAGCGATTATGTGGTGCAGCAGGGCTATGCCTACGCCTCGCAAAACAAGGGCGTGCTCAACTTGCAGTTCTCCACGGCGGCAGACCCGCTGGCGTGCCGGCTTAATCCGGCGTCGCCCTTGTTCGTGCGTTTTTATGACAACGCGGCCGATCAGCCTTTCACACGCTGGGCGGAGTACATGATCAAAGCGGCACAGCTTGCGCGGCAAGGCGTGCGCGCAGGCTATGGCCGCGCGCCGCACTACACCTACGCGGTGGGCACGTCGAACGGCGGCTACCAGGTGCGCCGCGCTATCGAGAGCGCGCCGGAACTGTTCGACGGCGGCGTCGATTGGGAAGGCACCTTCGTCGACGAGCATGCGCCGAATCTGCTGACGGATCTGCCGCCGGCGATACTTAACTTTCCCGACTACGTGGCCGCGGGCTTCAATGCGAACAGCACCGCAGCGAAAAACATCACCGCCGCGGGCTATCCGCCGGATATCGTGCAAGGCGCGGCGACGCTGTGGAACAACTACTCGAACCAGTTCTGGGAAGTGACGCAGTGCCAATGGCAAAAGCGTCTTGATCCCACCTACGATACCTACGTCAGCGGCACCGGCACTTACAACTACATCGCGCGTCTGTCGACATCCGACGTGGGTGCGCAGATGGCGGCGTTTGCTACCAGCGGCCGCATTCAACGGCCGCTGGTCACTGTCGCCGGCACTATGGATGCACTGCTGCCGATCGATCACCACGCCCGCGCCTATGCACGCAAAGTCGCGGCGGCGCTGGCCAAACGCACGGGCGACGATGACGACCGTGCGCGCGAACGTGATGATCGCGATGGTCGCAACGACAGGCGCGCCACCTATCGTCTCTACGAAGTACAAAACGGCAATCACATCGAGACCTATCAGGATACGTTCCCGCAACTCGAACTGATCGAGCCGCATGCGCAGCGCGCCTTCGATTTGCTGGTGCGTCAAGTGGAGGCCGGTGCGCCACTACCACCGAGCCAGTGCATCCCGCGCGGCGGCGTGATCGCCGAAACGCCGGCGCAAGCAGGGCATTGCAAAAATCTGCTGGCGCCTTAACGTATTAATCGTATTAATCGTATTAATCGTATTAACGTAACGCTTGGCGATTAGCGATTGTTATTTTCGCGCCGTAGCAAACTCGTTCCCGCCGAGACCTCACTACATAGCCATTTTAATATAAATAATTTGTTTATAATCAAAT
>JAYUAH010000802.1:0-2848 GCA_043741415.1 Betaproteobacteria bacterium | reverse complement strand
AGGCGTACCCCGCACGCGCCATCCGTGTCGTACTCCCCTTCGCCCCCGGCGGCGGCACTGATATTCTCGCGCGCGTGTTGTCGCAGCGCTTTCAGGAGAGCATGGGGCAAAACGTGGTCGTGGATAACCGCGCCGGCGCGGGCGGCAACATCGGCGCGGAGATAGTCACCAAGAGTCCGCCGGATGGCTACACGGTGTTGTTCACCACGGCAGCGCTCGCGGCCAATGTGACGCTGTATCCGCGCATGCTGTTTGATCCGCGCAAGGATTTGATCGCGGTGTCGCAAATCGGTTCGGCCGCTTCATTGCTGACGGTGCATCCGTCGGTGCCGGTCAAAACCGTAAAAGATTTGGTCGCGTTATCAAAGGCCAGCAAAGGCGGCCTTAACTTTGGCTCCAACGGCACCGGCACGGCGAGCCATCTGTCGGGTGTGATGTTTCAGCAGGTGACCGGCGCCAATGTCACGCACATTCCATACAAGGGCGCTGCACCGGCGATCAACGCGCTGATCGGCGGCGAAACCGAGATGGCGTTTCCGGGTGTGAACAGTGCCGCGCCGTTTTTGCGCGCGGGCAAAGTGCGCGGCATCGCGGTGACCACCAGGCAACGCTCGCAGGCGCTGCCTGATGTGCCGACATTGGATTCACTGTATCCAGGTTTTGATATTTCAAATTGGTTTCTGTTGCTGGTGCCCGCGAACACGCCGCCTGCGATCATCACGCGGCTGCACGCGGAAACCATCAAGGGCATGCAGCATCCCGACATGAAATCATTCATGGCGCGCGAAGGTGCGGACCCGGTGGGCAGCACGCCTACGGAGGCCGCAGCGTTTTTTAATCGTGAAGTGGAAAAACTCGGCACCATTATCAAAGTGGCCGGGGTAAAGGTAGAATAGAAAATTGTCAATAAAAACAAATACTTACGTATATTTCTTCATCGTTACATTTGCGCTTGCAAGTTTGCACGCCGAGTGCGTGCAAGCGCAAGCGTATCCAGTCAAACCGGTGCGCATCATCGTCTCTGCCGCGGCCGGCGGCGGCACCGATTTTGTGGGTCGCTTGCTTGCGCAAAAATTAGCGGAGGCGATGGGCCAGCAATTCATTGTTGAAAATCGTCCGGGTGCGGGCAGCATGCTTGGTTTTGAAGCAGGCATGAAAGCAGCGCCGGATGGCTACACGTTTAATTTGATTACGCCGAGTTATTCGATCGTGCCCAGTATTTATACACTCAAGTACGACGCGGTGAATGATTTCACGCCGGTGATCAAAGTGGCGAGCGGGCCGCTGATCGCCATGGTGCATCCGTCGGTGCCGGCGAAGCATCTGCGCGAGTTGATTGCGCTGGCCAAGGCGCATCCCGACCAACTGGCGTATGGCACCAGCGGACAGGGCGGCATTGTGCATCTGGCCAACGCGCAGTTTCTGCACATGGCCGGCATCAAAATGGTACACGTGCCGTATAAAGGCGGCGGGCCGGCGCTGACTGAATTGATTGCGGGCCAGGTGCAACTGGTATTTGCCACACCGCAGGCAGGCTTGTCGCAAATGAAGGCCGGGCGCATCCGCGCGCTGGGGGTGACCACCAGCACGCGCTTGGCAGCCGAGCCGAGCATACCCACCATCGCTGAAGCCGGTGTGCCCGGCTATGAAGTGAATAACTGGCACGCGATCATCGGACCCAAAGGTGTGCCGCGCACGATCGTCGATCGCCTGAATAGCGAGGTGATGAAAATTATTCGCAGCAAAGAAATGGAAGAACGTTTGCGCGGCGACGGTGTGGGGCCTGCGGGTGGCACGCCGGAAGAATTGCAAGAACAAATCCGCCGCGAAATCTTCATGTGGCGCGCTGTGGTGAAGGCGGCGGACATCAAAATTCAGTAGGTAAAAAAATCAATAACAATAAATATTTACAATGGATGTGCGGCGGCGCGTGGCGATGAGCACCGTACCGGTTGCGTCCAATGCCGCGCTCGCGCCGTTTCGCGTGCGCAGCTTTCGCTTTCAGTGGACGGCGGATCTCATGACGTCGTGGGCGCTGGAGATGGAGAACATCATCCTCGCGTGGTACATCCTCGTCGAAACCCGCTCGGTGGTGATGCTGACCTTGTTCGGCTCGCTGCAATATCTGGGCACGCTGTTCGCGCCGGTGTTGGGCGTGACCGGCCAGCGCATCGGCAACAAAAAAACGTATTGCGGATTGCGCTTGTCTTACACCACGCTGGCGGCGATCACCCTCACGCTTGCGCTGACGGGCGTGTTGATTCCACTGCATGTGTTTATCATCGGCACCGCGATGGGCATGGTGCGGCCCGCTGATCTGGTGCTGCGTTACGCGCTGGTGGGCGAGACTATGCCTTCAAACGGCATCATCGGCGCGACCAGCATTTCGCGCACCACGCAGGATTCCGCGCGCGTGATGGGCGCGCTCACCGGTGCGGCGCTGGCGGCGTGGCTGGGCATGGCCCACACCTATCTGGTGATCGTGAGCTTCTATGGCTGCGCGCTGATGTTGAGTCTCCAAATATCGAGCAAGCCGGTGTCGCAAGCGGCGAAAGATGCGCGGCCCGCGTCGGCGTTCGGCGATTTGCACGACGGCTTTGTCTATGTGTGGCAGACGCCGCATTTGCTGGCGGCGATGGCGATTGCGTTTTTAGTCAACGTGACGGCGTTTCCGTTGACCAACAGCCTGTTGCCCTATGTGGCGAAAGACGTCTACCACACCGATCAACGCGGTTTGAGTTATCTCGCAGCGAGTTTCGCGTTCGGCGCGTTGATGGGTTCGATCATTCTTTCGCGCATCGGCTACCGGTTGCCACCGGCGCGCATGATGATTGCCTTTTGCGCGGTG
>JAYUAH010000801.1:0-2849 GCA_043741415.1 Betaproteobacteria bacterium | reverse complement strand
ACAACGGCATCAAGATCGGCCCGCAGAACATGACGTCGCGTGTCATGGATACCGGCAATCTGGAGCGCATCGAAATCCTCAAAGGCCCGGCCTCGCTGATGTCCGGCGAAGGGGCTGCGGGCGGTGCGATTAACTTCGTCACACGCAAACCGCATCGCGGCGCGATTGAAAGCGAGGCTTACATTTCTTATGGCTCGTTCAGTACGGTGCGCGCCGGGATTGGCTCGGGTGGCAGCACGGCGGGGCAGGGGCTGGACTACCGCTTCGATGCGAACCGCTCATCCAGCAATGGCTTCATCGACGATACCTGGAACCGTAGCTGGCATGTTTCCGGTGCGCTGGATTATCAAATGTCGGGCAATTTCAAACTATGGGGTGCGGCGGAATACAAAGAGGATCGGTCCAGTGCGTATTGGGGCACGCCATTGGTGCCCGTCGCGTTTTCTGGCGCCGCTGCAACCAGCGGCATCGTGTCAGGCACTTATGTGTCGAACTACAACGGCACTAACCTCGGCCCGATTACCATCGATAGCCGCACGTTGAAAACCAATTACAACGTGCTCGACAATCGCAACTCGGCGCAAGAATATTTCCTGCGCGGCGGCTTTGATTGGGACTTCGGTAACGGATTCAAACTGCGCGATCAGGTTTATTACTATAACGCGAAGCGCGAGTGGCTCAACAACGAAGTCGTTGCTTTCAACGCAGGCATCGGGCAAATCGATCGTGAGCGTTTCTATGTCGCGCACGACCAGCGTCTGATTGGTAACAAGCTGGAATTGCTATGGGATACCAAGATCACGGGTATGGATAACCGGCTGGTTGCCGCCGTCGATTACAGCTCGCTCAACTTTGAGCGTCCCGGCGCCGCTAATTTTCCATTTGATAATGTGACCGTAGTTGCGCCGAATCGCGGCACCTACGGATTGTTGACGACGCAAAAGCAAACCACCGACATACGCAATCTGGCCTTCTCCGTTGAAGACCGGCTCAAGTTGACGCCTGCGCTTTCACTCATCGGTGGTGTGCGTTTCGAAACCATCGATGTTGACCGCACATCAACCAACGTCGCGGGCGCTACTCGGCCGGGCTTTCCGTTCTCGACCAGTTTTCACCCCACCACTGGCCGTGTCGGCTTGACCTATGAAGCCGCACCCGGATTCATGCTCTACGGGCAATACGCCACCGGCGCGGATATGGCGGCCAACAATCTTTTTCTGCTCGGCGCCACGCAACCGTTGCAACTCACGCGCGCGCGTACGATGGAGACCGGCATCAAGCATCTGTTCTGGGAGAAAAAGGCGGAGTGGAATTTCGCGCTGTTTGATATAGAACGACGCAATGTCTATGCCGGCGTGGAATGTGTGGGGCAATGCGGCCTACACCGACGCAAAATACGGTGATTTCAATTTTGCCGGCGGCTCCTTCTCCGGCAACCGTCCGCCGAACGTGCCGCGCATCGTGGCCAACGCGGGGACTTCTTACCGCTTCAACACATCGACACCGCTGGAAATCGGCGCGTCCGTACGTCACGTGGGTGATCGTTTCCACAGCGACGCCAACACCGTCAAGCTATTGGCCTACACCGTGGGTGACGCGTTTGCCGCCGCCGACATCGGTAAAACCAAACTCACGTTTCGCGTGCGCAACGTCACCAACGAAAAATACGCGATCTGGAGCGACCCGTTTTACCCGGATCAAATTTTGCTCGGCGCACCGCGCAGCTACGAGTTGTCGGCGTCGATGAAGTTTTAGTTGCGCAGCATGCGCGCCCTGGTGCTGATCCATCGCTGGCTGGGCATCGCGTTTTGTTTGTTGTTTGCGATGTGGTTTGCCAGCGGCATGGTGATGCACTTTGTGCCGTTTCCGTCTCTCAGCGAAGCGGAGCGCGTGGCCGGCTTGCCCGTACTAGCGCTGCCGAGCAAGCGCGTGGATATAATGCAAGTATTTGATTTTAAAGAAAAAAATTTATTGGCTCGGATGCACCTAAGCGCGCCAGCAGGCGTGCCGGTATACATCGGCAGGCGTCTCGATGGCACCATCACTGCATTCGATGGCGCCAGCGGCGCGATGCTCGTGGTAGACACCACGCACGCACTCGCCAGCGCGCGAGCGCACGCGCAAGCACGCGGGCTTGATGCCGCACACGCCGCGCACACGGCCCTAGCATCGCACGATCAATGGAGCGTGCCCAACGGCTTTGATGCGCATCGCCCATTGCATCGCATAGCGCTCAATGATGCGGCGCACACCGAGATTTATGTGTCTTCAGTAACCGGAGAGGTCGTGCTCGACACCACGCGTTTTGAGCGCGCATGGAATTGGGCGGGCAGCGTCGTGCATTGGCTATACCCGACAGTGCTGCGCCAGCACTGGGCGACGTGGGACCGCACGGTGTGGTGGCTGTCGCTAATGGCAATGATGGGCGCACTGGCGGGCGCGGCGCTGGGCGTGATTCGGCTTAACGGTTTGCGGTCGCCGTATCGGGGCTGGATGTTTTGGCACCACACGCTCGGTCTCACCTGTGCACTGTTTGTATTGACGTGGATATTCAGCGGCTGGCTGTCAATGGATCATGGACGGATTTTCTCCAACGGCCAACCCACTGACGACGAACGTGCGCGCATCATCGGCGTTGCGCCTTCCGACGTTGGCGACATCAAAGCCCCGTTCAAAGAAATCGAGTGGTTCGGGTTCGCCGGGCAAACGATGACTCGTGTTATCGATGCGTCGGGTAAGCGCCGCTTGCACGCAGGCACGCAAAGCGGCCCGTGGCTCTCGTCAGCGCAGCTCGACAGCGCGGCGCGTGCGCTGGGCGCCACGTGCATGCATGCAGTCGTCGCTGCCGA
>JAYUAH010000800.1:0-6727 GCA_043741415.1 Betaproteobacteria bacterium | reverse complement strand
GCCGACCTATTCAGACGCTTATGCACACGCGGGTGACAACGCTTAGCCAGATCGCCGCCGCACCCACTCATCGTCAATGTCACGCCACGTGGTGTTCGGCGATGCCGATGCGTTAAAACCGCGAGTCCGGCCCCTTTAGAAATTCCATTTCGACCGGCGTAGATTCACGCCCCAGCACCGCATTACGATGCGGAAAGCGCCCGAAGCGTTCGATGATGACCGCGTGTTTACGCGCCCACTCGAGGAGGTCGTCGCGGCCATGTTCGCGCGCAAGTTCGCCGAACAAGCGCATCGATTCACGCTGCGTCGCGAGGTCTTCGGCGTGTTCGAACGGCAGGTAGGCGAACTGCCGTTCCAGCGCATGCAAGCGGCGATCCCAGCCGCGTGCAATCATTTCTCGCGCGCACGCGAGCGCCGTCGGGTCAGTCTCAAATGCCCGCGGCGAATCGCGATAGAGATTGCGTGGAAACTGGTCGCACACGATGATCAGCGCCATTAGCGACAACGGACTGTCGTGCCATTTGCTCAATGTACCAGCGCGCGCTTGATCGTAGAGCGGCAGAAATCGCTCTCGAATCAGTGCGTCAAACGCGTCGGATTTTTTGAACCACTCGACGCGTGATTGGCCGTACTGCACGCTACCCGGCGCGCTAAACCAGAAATCGAGCACGGCACAGCAGTCGGGTGCGCTCATAACATAAATTAACTTAAGTATTTGTTTTTAAACAATTTTTTATTTATTAGAATTCCACCACACTGCGTATAGATTTGCCCGCGTGCATCAATTCAAAACCCTGATTGATATCCGCCAGCGCGAGCTTGTGCGTAATCAAATCGTCGATGTTGATTTTGCCGTCCATGTACCAATCGACGATTTTCGGCACATCGCGACGGCCCTTGGCGCCGCCGAACGCCGTGCCTTTCCACACGCGGCCGGTGACTAACTGAAACGGCCGCGTTTTGATTTCCTGGCCCGCGCCGGCGACACCGATAATCACCGACACGCCCCAGCCCTTGTGGCAGCACTCGAGTGCCTGACGCATGACATCGACATTACCGATGCACTCGAAGCTGTAGTCGGCACCGCCCTTGGTGAGATTGACCAGATACGCCACCAGATCGCCTTCGACTTCTTTGGGATTCACAAAATGCGTCATGCCGAATTTTTTCGCGAGCGTCTCGCGCGCTGGATTCATATCGACGCCGATGATCATGTTGGCGCCCGCGAGCCGCGCGCCCTGAATTACGTTAAGCCCGATGCCGCCCAAGCCAAACACCACCACGTTCGCGCCGACCTCGACTTTCGCGGTGTTGATTACCGCGCCGATGCCGGTGGTGACACCACAGCCGATGTAGCACACTTTGTCGAAGGGCGCGTCCTCGCGGATTTTCGCCAGCGAAATTTCCGGCACCACGGTGTAATTGGAAAACGTGGAGGTACCCATGTAGTGAAACAATTTTTTGCCGTCGAGTGAAAAACGGCTCGTGCCGTTGGGCATCACCCCCTGCCCTTGTGTCACACGGATCGACTGGCACAAATTCGTTTTTTCGGAGATGCAGTATTCACACTCGCGGCACTCTGGCACGTAAAGCGGAATCACGTGGTCGCCTTTTTTCAGCGACGTCACCCCCGGCCCCACATCCACCACGATGCCTGCGCCCTCATGCCCGAGTATCGACGGAAACAAGCCTTCCGGATCGGCGCCTGAGAGCGTGAATTCATCGGTGTGGCAAATGCCGGTCGCCTTGATTTCCACTAGTACTTCGCCGGCGGCAGGCCCGTCGAGATCCACCGTTTCAATGACGAGTGGCGCGCCGGCTTTGTGGGCAACTGCTGCTTTAACTTTCATGAGTGCTCCTTGAGATTCAATGGCGATGATTAAACCAAGTTACCCCGGCACTGGCAAGGACGCCATCACACGAACCACGATGCTTTGTGGTGGTCTTAGCCGAGTGCTAACATGAAAACATGTGATGTGCTTTTTTAGCGACCTGGGCACACGAAAGGCAGTGATGGTAAAGCGACTACCCGTATTGCGCTGCGTGCTGGCGGCCCTCGCAAGCGGCATGTTGTGGCTTGCGGGCTGCGCCTCCACACCGCAGGCTTCGCTTCAACGCGACAGCGAAGCCAAGCAATTCGGCAGCGCTCCTGCGGCGACGACGCTGTATGTCTACCGGCTGGATAGCGCACAAGACGATAGCGACAGCGTGTTGTGGATCGATAACCAGTTGATCGGCGCCACGCTGCCACGCTCGTTTTTCCGCGTCAATGTTGATCCGGGCCGTCATGTGCTCAACGGCATGGCCGCCGACAATGGGCGAATTACGCTGGAAACCCGCCCCGGCGAGCTGGTTTTCGTTGAAATGCGCCTGTTCGCCGGCCAATCCAGGTTTCGCCGTGTGCCTGCGGAAATCGGCCAACAAGTGCTCACTAACTGTTGCGCCTTGCTGGAAAACTGGACCCCAGGCCAACGCCCTTTGCTTCACTAGCGAAAAAGGTTATAATCCGTCCCCTTTTTCTCCCTTTTTTGCTCCGGGACAACCCGGCCAGGACGATGCCATGAAAGTCGATATTCACCCTGATTACAACGAGATCAGCGTAACGTGCAGTTGCGGCGCGACGTGGAATTCCGGTTCTACGATGAGCAAGGATTTGCATGTCGAGGTGTGCTCCTCATGCCACCCGTTTTATACCGGCAAGCAAAAAATTGTCGATACCGCGGGTCGCGTTGAGAAATTCAATCAGAAATACGGCAAGCGCACGCCTGCGACCAAGGCACCCGTCGCCGAGACCCCCGCAGTCGAGACCCCAGCCGCTGCGTAAACACGCGTAGTTGCGTCTAGTGATTTAGGTCACCCCGCAAGGGCAGCTAGGGTAACTCTGGGCTGCCCTTTGCATTTGCAAAATTCAGGGAGCTTTTCAGATGAAAAAATTTCGCATCGCAGTCATCCCCGGCGACGGCATCGGCAAAGAAGTGATGCCCGAAGGCCTGCGCGCGCTTGAAGCCGTGGGCCGCAAATTCGGCATCGAGTGGCAATTCGACGAACTCGACTGGAGCTGCGATTATTTCGCCAAGCACGGCAAAATGATGCCCGACGACGGCCTGGAGCAACTGAAAAAACACGACGCCGTGTACTTCGGCGCCGCCGGCTGGCCCGCCACCGTACCCGATCACATTTCGCTGTGGGGACTGCTAATTCCGTTTCGCCGCGGTTACGACCAATACGTCAACCTGCGCCCGGTGCGTCTGATGCCCGGCATGAAATGCCCACTCGCCGACCGCAAGCCCGGTGACATCGATTTCTGGGTGGTGCGTGAAAACAGCGAAGGCGAATACTCCTCCGTCGGCGGCCGCATGTACGCCGGCACCGAGCGCGAGTTCGTCACGCAGAACGCGGTTTTTTCGCGCACAGGCACCGATCGCATTCTGAAATACGCGTTCAATCTCGCCGCCACGCGCCCGAAAAAACATCTGACCTCGGCCACTAAATCCAACGGTATTTCGATCTCGATGCCGTACTGGGATGAACGCGTCGCTGAGATGGCAAAAAATTATCCCGCGATCAAGGTCGACCAATTTCACATCGATATCCTGTGCGCGCACTTCGTGATGCATCCGGACTGGTTCGACGTGGTGGTCGGCTCCAATTTGTTCGGCGACATTTTGTCGGACCTGGGCCCAGCGGCCACCGGCACCATCGGCATCGCGCCCTCGGCCAACATGAATCCGGAAAAATTATTTCCGTCGCTGTTCGAGCCGGTACACGGCTCAGCCCCGGACATCTATGGCAAAAAAATCGCCAACCCGGTGGGCATGATCTGGGCTGGTGCGATGATGCTCGACCACCTCGGCTGCCCCGAAGCGGGTGCGGCCATCGTCAAAGCGATTGAAAACGTGCTGCAGGAAGGGCCGAAGACGCCTGATCTGGGCGGCAAGGCTAACACTACTGATCTCGGCAAGGCCGTGGCGGAGATGCTGAAATAAGACCAGCGCCGTCAACGCCGATAAATTATAAGTATTTGATTTTAAACAATTTTTTAGAAAACCGCTACCGCGCCGTCGCTGCGCGGATCCGCACCGCCTTCGAGCGTGCCGTCGGGGTGACGAATTATGCACCCGGCATGCCCCATGATTTCGTCATAGGCCTGAAGAATTTCGACATCGTGGCCGCGCTCAGCGAGTTCACGCACGATGCCAGCCTCGAAACGTGATTCCAGTTTCAGCGTGTCGCTGGTCTGCCCCCAAGTACGTCCGAGCAACCAGCGCGGCGCACTTACCGCCGCTTGTGCATCCATGCCAAACGAAATCGCGCGCGTGAAAACCGCGCTTTGCGTTTGTGGCTGGCCGTCGCCGCCCATGGTGCCGTAGACCATCACGCGCCCATCATTCAATCGCGCGAGCGCGGGATTGAGCGTGTGAAACGGTTTGCGGCCAGGCTTCAATGCATTCAACGCGGTTTCATTGAGCGAAAAACTGCAACCGCGGTTTTGCCAGTTCACACCCGATTCACTCAGCACGATGCCGGCGCCAAACTCGTGATAAATGCTTTGAATAAAACTTACCGCGCGCCCCTCGCCGTCGATCACACCCATCCACACCGTATCGCCGGGTGCGGAGGCTTTGCCCCACGCCGACGCATGCTGGCGGTCGATATTACCGGCAAGTTCGCGTATGCGTTCGCGCGCGAGTAGCGCTTGCGGCGTCACTGACATATAGGCGGGATCGGTCAAATAACGGTCGCGCACGCCAAACGCCTGTTTGGTCGCCTCCACACACAGATGCACGTAGTCCGCGCTTGCGGGCGCGATCTTGCCGATGTCGAGTTCATCGAGTATGCCAAGGATCAACAGCGACACCAGCCCTTGCGTCGGTGGTGTCATGTTGTAGAGCGTGCCGGCGCTGTGCGCGAGCGACAGCGGATCGACAAGCTGCGCGCGATGTGCTTGAAGGTCGGCGAGCGTGAGCGGACTGCCCGCGTGCGCGAGATCGTTGGCGATGCTGCGCCCGAGTGCGCCGTGGTAAAAATCGTCGGTGCCTTTGCGTGCGATGCGTTTGAGCGTTGTTGCCAATCGCGGCTGTTTGAATACGCTGCCGGGCGCGGGCGCGGCATCTTGCGTGAGGAACGTTTGCGCAAAGCCCGGCTGCGGCGCCAGTTCAGCGCACTTGCTACTCGTGGTCGATGATTGACTTTGCGTAACCACCGTGCCGTGTTCGGCATAATAAATCGCGTCTTCCAGCAAGCGTGCGAGCGGCAAGCGCCCGTACAGCGCGCGTCGCGATAGTTCGTACGCCGCGCCCCAGCCGGAAATCGTCCCCGCCACGGTGTTGGCCGCGACACCACCACGAAACGGAATCGCACCGGTGATGCCGCGCTCGCGATACCACTCGATGCTCGCCGCTTGTGCAGCCGCGCCGCAAGCGTCGATGGCGCCCGGCGCCAAGGTTCCATGGACGTCTGCCGGCACGTGCATCAGCCAGAACGAATCGCCGCCGATGGAATTCATGTGCGGGTAAACAACGGTAATCGTCGCCGCAGCGGCAATCATCGCTTCGAGTGCATTGCCGCCTTCGCGCAACACGGCCAGCGCGGATTGCGACGCCAGCGCGTGCGGTGCTACAGCCATGCCGCGCCGGCCTTGCATGGCGTGGGTCATCGACCACCCCACCACCGCCATGGGGCAACCAGCGCACCACAAACGATGAACGCGAGTCCCATGAACCAGCGATTGCGCTCGCGCGCGCGACTGCGCACTTCGCGCTGCACGAATTCCTCGCCTTTGCGCATTTCGTTGTACGACTTGAGGAACGACGAAATACGCCGCACATCAAAATCGCTCAACGCCTCGCCCTGCCAGCGGCTTTTTGCTTCGCGTTCGTTTAATTGTTCGGCCGCCACGCGGTGGCGCTCGGCGTAGTGGGCGGCTTCGTCGTAGACGGTGCGCTCTTGTGATGTCATGTAGAGACCGCGCACGACGGGCGCCGTGGTCTCCATGACGCCCAACAGCGGCTGATCGGCACGCGGCATCACGATCAACCACACGCCGGAGGTGATCAGCGCCATGGCTAACACCACACGCAGCGCAAAAAACGCGCGCGTTGCGGACTGCCCACCGCGCAGCAACGGGCGCAGCGCACCTGCCAGCGTGAGCGTCGCGCCGAACACGCACACCATCGCCGGGCCAGTGGGCAAATCCCATGTGTACGACGCCGCAAGCCCCGCAACGCTGGCCGCAACACCGACAATCCAGCCGATCAGCAACTGCCGCGCACCCTCCGCGTAAAGCACACCGATTGCCGCCGGGATAATCAAAAACACGAACACCAGCAGCACGCCGGCGAGCGCCACGGAACTGGTCACCACCACGCCGAAGCACGCGTAGAAAAAGAAATCCCACCACCAGCCGCCGGCACCCGCGCCGGGGCGCACCAACTTGCCGCGCGCAAACCATAGGGCCGCGCCGATTACCGCGTAGACCGGTGTCACTGCCAGCAGTTCATCTCTGCCGGCGGTGAGTATATTGCCGGTCAGCACCTGCTTAATGTGCTCGACACCCTGCGGCGCTTTTTCCACCAGCAAAAATGCGGCCGCGGCAGCCACCACATAGATTACGCCAATCAGCGCTTCCTGCGGGATGCGTCCCGACCAGTTGCGCGTGGAGGCCAGCACCATGGCGGCGATCAACGTGAACAGCAGCGAATACGCATACGACCCGCCGCTGTTGACC
>JAYUAH010000799.1:0-6730 GCA_043741415.1 Betaproteobacteria bacterium | reverse complement strand
TGGAGTGTGTGGGGTGCAATGGTGGTTTGCCTGCCGGTGGCCATTGCGCAGACCGTGCCAAACTATCCCACGAAGCCGCTACGCATCGTTGTGCCGTTTACGCCCGGTACCGGCATGGACATACTTGCGCGCACCGTCGGGCCGCGACTGAGCGAACGTGTTGGGCAGGGCGTGGTTATTGATAATCGCCCCGGTGCGAGCGGCAACATCGGCAATGAAGTGGTCGCCAAAGCAGCGCCGGATGGCTACACCTTGCTGGTGACGGCAAACACCTTTGTCATTGCACCGGCGTTGGTCAAGGTGTTGCCGTTTGATCCGCTACGCGACTTCACACCGGTGACCGAGATGGCGACCGGTACCATGGCGCTTGCCGTGCATCCGTCGCTGCCGGTTTCTTCTGTTGCGGCATTAGTCAAACTCGCCCAGGCGCAACCGGGACGGATCAACTACGCCTCACCGGGCAACGGCACGCCGCAGCATATGGCGGCAGAATTGTTCAAGCTTATCACCGGCATTCAGATGGTGCACGTGCCGTACAAAGGCTCCGCCGGCGCGGTGACCGATCTCGTCGGCGGCCAAGTGCCGGTGATGTTTCTACCACTGCACACCGCGCTGCCGCATGCGCAATCCGGACGGCTGCGCGTGCTCGCGCAATCGGGCGCTCAACGCTCGGCGGTGGGCCCGGCGTATCCGACATTTGATCAAGCGGGTGTGCGCGGCGTGGATGTGGATTTCTGGTACGGCATGCTGGCGCCGGGCAATCTGCCGCGCGATATTGTGGTGAAGTTGAATGCGGAAATGGCGTCGATACTGCGCGTGGGTGAAGTCAAAGACAGTTTGAGCCGGCAGGGACTCGATCCGGTCACCAGTACGCCCGAGCACTTCGCGCAACGCATACGCAGCGATCTGGCGAAATGGGCGCGTGTGGTGGCCGACGCACGCATTGCGCCCGATTGATGCGCTCATTGAACACGAATACCCCCATGACGACCCCGCAGCCCGCCAACTCCAAGCGTCGCGATTTTTACGAGCGTATTGCACAGCACGGCATGACACCACTGTGGGAGGTGCTGGATGCGCTGGTGCCGCCACGCCCCACCACACCCTGTGTGCCGGCGCTATGGAAATATCGCGAAGCGCGGCCGTACCTGATGGAATCCGCCGAACTGATTACCGCGGCGGAGGCCGAGCGGCGTGTGTTGATACTGGAGAATCCCGGTCTGCGCGGCGCATCATCGGTTACGCATAGTTTGTATGCCGGGTTGCAGCTCATCATGCCGGGCGAGGTCGCGCCCAGTCATCGGCACACGCAAACCGCGCTGCGTTTCGTGATCGAAGGCACGGGGGCGTACACCGCGGTCGATGGCGAGCGCGTGGCGATGCATCCCGGTGATTTCATTATCACGCCGTCGTGGACCTGGCACGATCACGGCAATCCGGGGAATGAACCGGTGGTGTGGCTGGATGGGCTTGACATTCCAATGGTGGCTTTTTTCGACGCGGGCTTCATGGCGCGTTATCCCGAGGCGACGCAACCGCCGGCGCGTGCCGAGGGCGATTCGGCTGCACGCTATGGTGCAAATTTGCTACCGCTCGATTACACGCCGCAGTCGCTGACCTCGCCGGTATTTTGCTACCCCTATGCACGCACACGCGCCGTGCTTGAACAATTGCGCGATAGCGGTGGCGTGCACGCTTGCCACGGCATCAAGATGCAGTACACCAATCCGGCGACCGGCGGCTATGCGATGCCGACCATGCCGACGATGGCGGCGTTCTTGCAGTGGCTGCCACACGACTTTCGCGGTGCGCTGTATCGATCGACCGACGCCACCGTATTTTGCGCAGTTGAAGGCCGCGGCCGCACGCGTATCGACGGCGACGTATTCGAGTGGGCGCCGCACGATGTGTTCGTCGCGCCGTCGTGGAGCCGGGTGCGTCACGATGCCGATGCCGATTCAGTACTGTTCAGCTTCTCCGACCGGTCCGCACAACAGGTGCTTGGCCTGTGGCGCGAACAGGCACCGTGCAACGATTGACAGCAACGCAGGACATAAAACCATGGACGTAATCATTATCGGCGGCGGCATCGGCGCGTTGACGTTAGCGCTGATGTTGCATCAGGCAGGAATACCGTGCCGCGTGTATGAGGCCGCGCCGGAAATCAAGGCGGTTGGCGTCGGCATCAATATTCTGCCGCACGCGGCGAAGGAATATTGTGCGCTGGGGCTCGAAGACGCGCTGGCGAAGGTGGGCATTGCCACCGTGGACGCGTGTTTTTTTAATCGCTTCGGGCAGTTGGTGTATCGCGAGCCGCTCGGCCGCAACGCGGGTTACGATTGGCCGCAGTTCTCGATTCATCGCGGCGATTTGCACTTGTTATTGCTCGAAGCGTGCAGGCAGCGGCTGGGCGCAGATCGCATCGTCGCCGGTTGGCGTTGCAGTGGCTTCGAACAGAATGCA
Organism: Betaproteobacteria bacterium; assembly: GCA_043741415.1. Lineage (GTDB taxonomy): Bacteria > Pseudomonadota > Gammaproteobacteria > Burkholderiales > SG8-41 > UBA5216. The sequence continues at coordinate 4,267 of JAYUAH010000799.1, read as the reverse complement.
GATGGCGCTACCGCGTATTTTCACGATGCGCTCAGCGGCGCGTCATTGCCCTCGCAGCGCGGCGCAGTGGTGATCGGTTGCGACGGCATTAATTCGGTGGTGCGCAAACAGTTGTATCCCGATGAAGGCGAGCCGATTTATTCCGGCGTCAACATGTGGCGTGGCGTTACGCGGTGGAAACCCTTTTTGTCCGGTGCGTGCATGACGCGCGTGGGTTGGCACGCCACCGGCAAAATGGTCATCTACCCGATTCGCAATAACATCGACGCCGAAGGCCGCCAACTGATTAACTGGGTGGCTGAACTGCAAACGCCGCAATACGAACGGCGCGACTGGAATCGACCCGGCAACATCAACGATTTTATTGCGCATTTCGCCGACTGGCATTTCGACTGGCTGGATGTGCCCGCGCTGTTGCGCGCTGCCGACGTCATTCTGGAATTTCCGATGGTCGATCAAGATCCGTTACCGCGCTGGAGCCACGGCCGCGTGACGCTGCTGGGGGATGCAGCGCATCCGATGGTGCCGCGTGGCTCGAACGGCGCCGGGCAGGCGATACTCGATGCGCGCGCGCTCACCGGCAGCCTGTCCAGCGGCAGCGATCCGGTAGCCGCTTTGCAACATTACGAAGCCTTGCGTCTGGAGACCACTGCCAACGTGGTGCGCACCAACCGCACCAATCCGCCCGACGCGATTTTGCGTGAAGTGTATTTGCGCAGCGGCGACAAGCCTTTCAAAAACATCGAAGATGTGATTCCCGTGGATGAGCTGCGCGCGCTGTCGGAGGGCTACAAGCGCGTGACGGGTTCCGATAAAGCCACGCTGGCCGCCAAAGGCGCGGCATGATGGCTACCGGCGAAGTTTAAGCAGCGCCTGCCCTCGCTTGCGGGGGCGGGGGGATAGCACGTCGCTTGGGTAGGCTTCGCGTTACTTGCCCAAGTAACGGTCAAAAAAACGTGCAATCTCCTCGAACGTTTCCTTGGTTTCGGGTGCGGTGTAGTCGCGGTACCAGCCGCCGTGCGGTAAACCTTCATGCACCAGCAAATCAGCGACGACACCCGCTTGACGCAGCTTACGATGCACGCGCACGGTGTTGCTCAACAGTAAGTCGCGTGTGCCGGTGTTGAGTATGGTCGGCGGAAAACCGTGCATGTCGCCATACACCGGCGAGAGCAACGGGTCTTTGAGATCGCGGCCATTGGCATAGAGGCCTGCGCGCACGTCGCAACTGGCGCCGTAGGCTACCAGCACGTTATCGACCATGGCATTGGTTTGGAATGAATCGCCTGCGCCGGTCAAGTCGGACATCGGCGTGCCCGGTGCGATGGCGCCCGGCAACGGCAGTTTGTCCATCTTGGCTTTGAGGACCATCGACAGCGTGAGCCCGCCACCGGCCGATGAGCCGATGATGGCCATGTTTTTGGCGGGCGCCATTTTTTGCGCGGCCTTCCATACCGTCATCGCGTCATCAAGTGCGGCGGGAAACGGGTGATCGGGCGGCATGCGGTAATCCACCGACAGCACTTTGAAGCCGCCGAAGCCCGCCATCATGGTGGCCTCAGACGTGCCGGATTCGCCGGGGCCGTTGACGTAGCAGCCACCATGCACATGGATCAGCAAGCGATTGCGGTTGCGCGGGGGAATCACCGCGGGCGTGAGCATGAAGGCTTTCACGCCGGCGATGGTCATCGGCTCGATTTTCACCTTGAGCGCATCGCGCATGGCGGGCAGACCGCGCACGGCGACTTCCGCGGTTTGGGCAACTTGCGCTTTCCATTCGTCTGCCGTTTTTGGAATGACGTTCCAGGTTGGGCTCAGCGGGGCGCCGACGATTTTTTGCAATTGCGGGCTGATCGTAGCGGGCACGGGCAGTGTGCGCGCGGGTATGTCGCGCGCGGTCTGTGCATGCACTTGCGGCAGCGCGAACGCAAATGCAATGCCGAGCGCGCAGATCAAGGTGTGCATCAGGAGTGTCATAGCAGGCCTTATTAATTATTGTTTAAAATCAAATACTTATAATAATTTCTCATCGGCATCGGTGAACGCGCCGGTATACACATAGCCCGCTTCTGCAACGCTGCCCGCGCCGGTGTAGACGCCGATCACTTCGAGTGTTTCGTGGTTGCTGGTGTTGATCATGTAGTGCTCCACGCCTTGCGGAATGAAATGCACGTGGCCGCCGCGTAGCGCCGAGCGCTTGCCGCCGGCACCTGCAATGCCCGTACCCTGAATCACGTAATACAACACTTCGCAGCGATCAAAGCGATGTTTGTGATGCGCTTCACCGGGCGCGAGTTTCATCCAGAACATCGCGTTGGGGCTGCCGTTGTGGCTGCCTATGGGTAAACGAAAATCACTCATGCCCCAGCCTTCATGCTTGCTCAGTCGCGCGGGGGCGACGTCGCTCACATTCAACAAAATGCCCTCGCTCAACGAAGGGCTGCGGGTGATTTCAAGATCGGCTTTGCTGACATGCCCGCAAAATGCATAACCCGTGTCCGGCACACTTTTCGCGCCCATGTAAAAGCCAATGACCAGGCCGTCTTCATCTTTGGTTTCGTTGTGAAAAAAATGTTCCGAGCCTTTGGGCATCAGGCGGCAATGGCCGGGCTTGACCTCGGTGCGCTGCTGGCTCTGGCCAACGATACCGTGGCCTTTGATGTAGACCGCGATCTCGTCGCATTGGCTGTGCAGGTGTTTCGCGTGTGTGGAGCCGGGGCGAAAGATCGAATGGAAAATTGTTGTCGAGCTGCCGTGCGCGCCGGTGACCGGCAAACGAAATTCCGAGATCGCCCAGCCGTCGCCTTTTTGCATGTTTTCGGGTTGGACGTCGTCGGCGTGGACTAGATAGGGTTGCGGTGACATATCATGCCTTGTTCGAAAGTAGTGTGTTGAAATTGAAATTCAGCGTTGCACTGCAGGCACGCCGTCCTCTGCCAAATCCCAAAACAGGCCGGTCATCATCTGCAGGCCTTCGCGCAGGATAGAGCCCAACGCATGTTCGTTCGGCGCATGCTGCGAGCAGCCGGCGTAGGAATGCGGCACCCACAGTGTAGGCAAGCCGAGCGTTTCAGCGAAACAATCGTTGGGCAGCGAGCCGCCGATGTTGGGGAGGATTGCGGGTGCAGCACCGGTGCTGCGGCGTATCGATTCCGCGGCCCAGCGCACCCACGCGTTGTCGGGATCGAGGCGTGTCGCCTGCATGAAACTTTTACGCGCCATGCTGATGACTACATTTTCATAGCCGTGCGCATCGAGGTGCTTGCGCAAAACGGGAATAAAGGTATCGGCATCGCAGCCTGCAACAAAGCGGATCTGGCAGGTCGCGACGGCTTTGCCGGGAATGGCGTTCACCGGATTGTCGGGGTTGCCGGTGCGAAACGCGAGGATCTCAAACGTGTTCCACGCGTAGACTTTTTCCGCTGCGCTCAAGCCCGGCTCGCCCCAGCCGTGATCGATCTGCGGCTCGTCGGGCTCGGGTTGCGGCGCACAGTCTTTGAGCACGTTGCGTATGCTGTCGGGAATTTTCGCGGGCAACAAGTCAGGCACCAATACCTTGCCGTCTCGCGTGACTATGCTCGATAACGCGTGCATCAACACAATGCCTGGATTCGCCAGCAATCCGCCCCAGTTGCCGGAGTGATGTGCGCAGTCGCGCAGCTCAACGGTGAAATTCAGATTCATGCAGCCGCGTGAGCCGAGATACAACGTCGGACGTTTGGCGGCTAAGCGCGGGCCGTCGGAGGCAATCAGCACATCGGCTTTGAGCCGCGCTTTGTGTTGCTCGCAAAATTCGCGCAGGCCCGGCGAGCTTAATTCCTCGCCGGTCTCCAGCATGAACTTCACATTGAAGCCGAGCTTGCCGCGCTCGGCGATTACCGTTTCCATGGCGGCCATGTTGACCGAGTGCTGGCCTTTGTTGTCGGCGGTGCCGCGGCCGTAATACTTGTCGCCTTCCTGCTTCAACTGCCACGGCTCGATACCGCTGCGCCATTGGTCTTCAAGGCCGCGGATCACATCGCCGTGACCGTACATCAATACGGTCGGCAATTTCGCATCTTCGATGCGCTCGGCGAGCAAAATCGGGCCGACGCCTTCCACCGGGTTCGGCAGGATTTCAGTGGTGAAACCCATGCGCGCGAACGCGGGCGTGATTTCGTCTTTGAGATACACGTCCATGTACGGGCGGCTTTCGGGAATCTGGCTCTCGGTACGAATGGCGACGCGGCGCGCCAAGTCGGCGATGAACTGGCCGTCGTCAAAGTGG
>JAYUAH010000798.1:0-6731 GCA_043741415.1 Betaproteobacteria bacterium | reverse complement strand
GCCAGCGTGTTACGATTCTGCCGCTGTTTTCCATTTCAAATAATCCGTTGGAGGAGTTTATGAAGGCAATCCGTTGCTTACTGCTCAGCGTTTTTTTTGCCGGTGCGTGCGGCGCTGCGTACGCTGAAGACATCAAACTGCGCATCGCCTCGGGGCATCCCGCCGCGAACACGTATGTGAATCTGATGCAAAATTTCTTCGTACCCGAAGTCGTGAAGCGCGTCGCCGCCAAGACCTCGCACAAAATCGAATTCATCGAAGGCTATGGCGGTGCGATGGTGAAAACCGCCGACACGCTGGAAGGTGTGCAGTCGGGCATTATCGACATCGGTGGTTACTGCTTCTGCTTCGAGCCGTCGAATCTGCCGCTGCATGCGTTTCAGGTGATGCTGCCGTTCGGCACCATGGATGCGGAAACCAGTGTCAAACTCGCGCGTTCGGTGTACGACAAAGTGCCGTACATGAGCAAAGTGTTCGAGGACAAATACAAACAAAAATTGCTGGCGCTGATCGCCGACAACGGCTACAACCTCGGCACCTCGTTCGACTGGAACACCGTCGCCGATCTCAAAGGCCGCAAGCTCGCGGGCGCAGGCTTGAATCTGAAATGGCTGGAATTCGCCGGCGCGACACCGGTGCAATCCGCGCTGCCCGAGGCCTACACCTCGATGCAAACCGGCGTCTACAACGGCTGGATCATGTTCCCCTCGGGCTGGGTCAACTTCAAGCTGTATGAAGTCGGCAAGTACTACACCGAAGTCGGCTTCGGCGCGATTACCTGGCACGGGCTCACCATCAACAGCGCGAAATTCGCCCGGCTACCGAAAGACGTGCAACAAATCATTGTTGATGTCGCGCGCGAGTTCGAAGCCAAAACCGGCAGCGTCAACAAGGAAAATTATCCCAAGCAAATCGAGCAGTTGAAGAGCCTCGGCACCACGATCAAGTCGGTGCCGGCGTCGGTGAAGCAAGATTGGGCCAACTCCCTCAAAGATTGGCCGCAACAAAAAGCCGCGGAACTCGACAAGCAGGGCCTGCCCGCCACGCAGGTGCTGAAAATCACGCTGGAAGAAGCGGAAAAACTCGGGCATAAGTGGCCGGTGCGGTATGCGATTAAGTAACCCAGCGAACGCATAACACCAAACCCGTCATTCCGGCGCACGCTGGAACGACGGTCAGGGTATTCACCATGATCACCAAACTAAACGAATGGATTGTGCGCGGCATGCTCGCCACCGCGGCGATACTGGCATTTCTGATTTGCTTTTTAGTGTGCGCCGATGTGATCGGCCGCGTGGCGTTCAATAGCCCGGTCAAAGGCACACCGGAGATCGTATCGTTCTCCATCGTCGTCATTTGTTTTCTACAAGCGCCGTTTGCGATCCGCTCCGGCGGTATGATTTTCGTGGATGCCGTCACCTCGCGCCTTCCGCCGCTGGCGCAGCGCGTGCTCGAAATCATCGGCTACGCGCTCGGGTTGGCGTTTTTTGTGATCGTGTGCTGGGGCAGCCTCGAGCCCGGCATGCACGCGTGGACCTCGAACGAATTCGAAGGCGAAGGCGCGCTGCGTGTGCCGGTGTGGCCCGCGCGCTTCATTATCATTCTCGGCACCGCGCTGGCGGCGTTTAATTACTTGCTGACGATGATTGAGCGTTTGCGTGCGCCGCTGGGCGAGCCGCTGCGCGGCCCGAGCAATCCCGACGAAATGGTTGGATAAAAAATGTTCGGTTCAACCGAAATCGCCATTTTGCTCACCGCCTTGCTGGTGATGGTGTTTGCCGGCGTACACATCGCCATTGCGCTGGGCATGGCGAGCGTGCTCGGCATTTACCTGATGCAGGGCAATATGGAGGTGGTGCAGTCGTTCATTGCCACCACCGCGTACGAAGCGCTGCGTGATTATGTATTCGCGGTGATTCCGCTGTTCATGCTGATGGGCGATTTTCTAGCGAAGTGCGGCGCAGCACGTGATTTGTTTGCGTTGACCAATCGCTTGACCAAAAAAATTCCCGGACGACTCGGTATTGCCACCGTGCTCGCCAATGCGGTGTTTGCGTTTGTCACTGGTGTGTCCATTGCCGCAGCCGCTGCATTCTCGCGCATCGCCTATCCGGAAATGAAGCGCTACGGCTACGATAAAAAATTCGCACTCGGCTGCATCGCCGGCAGCGCGTGCCTCGGCATGTTGATCCCACCGAGCGTGCTGATGATCGTGTGGGGCGTGTTGACCGAGCAGGCCATCGGCAAAATCTTTATCGCGGGCATCATCCCCGGCTTCATCCTGGTGTTTTTCTACTGCGCCTACATTATCGGCGCGGCGTATCTGAAACCGGAACTCGTCGGCGCCGGCACCAAGCTCGCGCAGGTGCAAAGCGAAGTCGAAATCACCGACGAACAATTTCGCGAGTTGCTGGTCAGCACTGGGCTGGTGTTCCTGCTGGTGGGTATTACGCTGGGCGGCATCTGGTTCGGTTTCTTCACGCCGACCGAGGGCGCAGGCGTGGGCGCGGCACTCGCCTTGTTGCTGGCGATGTGGAAGCGCATGAAACCGCGCGAATTATTCGAGGTGGTGTTGTCGGTGGGCCGCACCTCGGCGCCGCTGCTGATCCTGCTGTTCTGTGCGCAACTGTATTCGCGCGTGCTGTCGATGACCGGCATTACCGGCATGGCGAAAGAATTTTTTCTCACCTCCGGCCTCGGCATGTGGGGCGTGCTGGCGGTGATGGTGTTGATCTGGTTCATACTCGGCATGCTGATTGATTCGATCTCGATTATTTTGCTCACCGTGCCGGTGTTTGCGCCGGTGGCCAACGCGCTGGGCATGGACCCGCTGGCCTTCGCCATCCTCGGCATACTGGCGATTGAAACCGGATTGCTCACGCCGCCGTTCGGCATCTTGGTGTTCACTGTCAAAGCCGCACTACCGCAAGAGGCATCGCTCGGCGATATATTCCGCGGCTGCATCCCTTATTGGATTTGCTTACTCGGCGTGATTGTTGTGATCGCAGCCTTCCCGCAATTCGCGACGTGGTTGCCGAGCCTCGGTAACGTCGTCTCTAAATAACGACGGTGTCATTGGTTTGAACAAGTCGTACAATGCAAGCAGTCGCCGGAATATCAGGTTGACGCTGCCTGTTGCAAAGCGCCGGGCGTGAGCGAAGGCTATGAGGTGATCGTCGCTGGTGGCAACGCCACGCCGTTTTAAAATTACTCTTTAAAATCAAATACTTACATATATGGCCATTTATCCCGAACTCAAAGGCCGCATCGCCGTCATCACCGGCGCGGCACATGGCATTGGCGCATCCACCGCGCGCGAATTCGCCAAGCAACACGCGCTGGTGGCCGTGCTCGACATCGACGAAATCGGCGCACATAAATTGGCCGATGAGCTCAAAGGCGCCGGCGCACGCGCGATGTCGCTGCGCACCGATGTCACCGACGATCAGTCCGTCACCGACGCGCTGGCAAAAGTGGCCGCGGAATTCGGCGGCATCGACATACTCGTCAACAGCGCCGGCGGCTACGGCAAACTCACCAGCGTGGAAGAACTGCCGCTCGACGATTGGGACCGCACCGTGGCGCTCAACATGCGCGGCACGTTTCTGATGTGCAAGCGCGCGATTCCTTACTTAAAAAAATCCAAGGCCGGGCGCATTATCAACGTGTCGTCGATATCGGGACGCACCCTGTTTGGCTCCACCTCGCCCGCGTATGCGGCGTCTAAAGCCGGCGTGATTCAACTCACGCGTTTTCTGGCGATTGAACTGGGGCCGTCGGGCATCACCTCGAATTCTATCGCGCCGATCACCACGCTCACGCCGCGTGTGCGCGCGCTGCGCTCCGAAGCCAACATCGAGGCCATCGCGGCGCAGATTCCGCTGCGGCGCCTGCCTGACCCGGAAGATCACGCGAATGCGATGGTGTTTTTGGCCTCCGACAGCGCGGCTTATCTCAACGGCATCTCGCTCGACATCAATGGCGGGCGCATCTTGATGTAAGCATGCGCGACGCCTAAACGTATACTTTATGTAACTACTTGATTTTAAAAAATATTTTTACTTGCATCTGCGGCGCTGGATTTGCCATAATCAGCACCCCATATACGCTGTATGACCATGCCCGCACCGCACGCCCACCCTGTAGATAACGCCCCGCGCGACCGCCTCGGCCGGCCGTTGCGCGACTTGCGCATTTCGATCACCGATCGCTGCAATTTTCGCTGCACTTATTGCATGCCGAAAGAAGTGTTCGGCAAGGACTATCAATTCCTCGAACGCTCGGCGCTGCTCTCCTTTGAAGAAATCACGCGGCTTGCGCGCGTGTTCCAAAAGCATGGCATCGAAAAAGTGCGTCTCACCGGCGGCGAACCGCTGATCCGCCGCAATATCGAACAACTGATCGCGATGCTGGCGGAAATTCCCGATCTCGATTTGACGTTGACCACCAACGGCTCGTCGCTCGTCAAAAAAGCGAAAGCGCTGAAAGCCGCCGGCTTGCAGCGCATCACGGTGAGTCTCGATTCGCTCGACGACGCCGTGTTCAAAGCGATGAACGACGTGGATTTTCCGGTAGCGAAAGTGCTCGAAGGCATAGATGCCGCAGCAGCAGCGGGCTTAACGCCGATCAAAATCAACATGGTCGTCAAGCGCGGTGTCAACGAACACAGCATCGTGCCCATGGCGCGTTTTTTCAAGCAGCAAGGCCACATTCTGCGCTTCATCGAATTCATGGACGTGGGCCACACCAACGGCTGGCGCATGGATGATGTGGTGAGCGCGCGCGAAATCGTCGACCTGATCAGCAAAGAAATGCCCTTGGAGCCCGCCAACCCCAACTACACCGGCGAAGTCGCCGAGCGCTGGCGCTATAAAGACGGCGGCGGCGAAATCGGCGTCATCGCCTCCGTCACCCAAGCCTTCTGCAAAGACTGCACCCGCGCGCGTATCTCCACCGAAGGCAAACTCTACACCTGCCTGTTCGCCACCAGTGGCCACGACCTGCGCGCGTTGTTGCGCAACGGCGCCAGCGACGATGAGTTGTATACCTTCATCAACGGCATTTGGACGCGGCGTGGCGACCGTTACTCCGAAATTCGCAGCGAAAAAACAGTGAAGCTGGAAAAGATTGAAATGTCGTATATCGGCGGATAACAATGATTAGCCCCCTCTCCCCGCTCGCGGGGAGAGCTAGGGTGAGGGGCAATGGATAGGCTACGGTGCTTCCCCACCCTCACCCCAACCCTCTCCCGCCCAGGCGGGCGAGGGGGTTTCCGAGCCTTGAGCATGCACCCCAAAATCACCCACGCCACGCGGCCATTAACCACCGAAGTCGTCGCCATCAACGAGCGCGGCGAACGCGTGCCGACGCCTATCGCGGGCGAACATCCACTCACACTGTACGTCGACAAACGCGAAATCGTCACCCTGATGACGCTCGGCCAGGCGCCCGAAGCTCTCGCGCTCGGCTATTTGCGCAACCAGCGGCTGGTGCGCAGCGTCGACGAAATCGCGGAAGTGCAAGTCGATTGGGACACCAACGCCGTCGCCGTCACTACGCGCACCCCGCTGCAAAATCTCGACGAAAAAATGTCGAAACGCACCGTCACCACCGGCTGCGGCCAGGGCACAGTGTTCGGCGACCTGATGGAAGAAATCGATGCCATCCAACTGCGCAATGACGTCACGCTCTCTGAGACCACGCTCTATGCGTTACTCGACAACGTGCGCCGCCACGAGACCATCTACAAAAGCGCCGGCGCCGTGCACGGCTGCGCGCTGGCCGGCAACAGCGGCGACATTTTGATGTTTGTGGAGGACGTAGGCCGTCACAACGCGGTGGATGCCATCGCCGGCAACATGTGGTTGCAAGTGATAGACGGCTCCGACAAAATTTTCTACACCACCGGCCGTCTCACCTCTGAAATGGTAATCAAGGCTGCGCAAATGCAAATACCGTTTCTGGTGTCGCGCTCCGGCCTCACGCAAATGGGCCACGACATCGCCGTCAAAACCGGCATCACCATGATTGGGCGCGCGGTGAACAAGCATTATTTGTTGTTCACGGGTAAGCAGCGCTTCGTAAAGGAATAGCGCAATGTTCATCGTTGGCCACGAACCCGTAGCCCGTAAGGAGCGAAGCGTATTACGGGGCAAAAGCACCGTGCTACCACGTTCCCAAAGTGTGGCAACACCGCTGCCCCGGGATACGCTTACGCTCCTCCCAGGCTACGAACCGCGATGACCCGCCCCGCCATCACCGGCGTCATCCTCGCCGGCGGCCAGGGCCGCCGCATGGGCACTGTCGACAAAGGCCTGCAACCGCTACGCGGCAAACCCATGGTGCAACACGTGCTCGAACGCTTCGCCCCCCAAGTCGACGAAGTGCTGATTAACGCCAACCAAAATATTGAACAATATCAAATACTTAAATATAAAGTCATTCCAGATGAAATCGGCGGCTACGCGGGCCCCCTTGCCGGCCTGCATCGCGGTCTCTCCGCCGCCACGCACGATCTGATCGCCACCGTCCCCTGCGACTCACCGTTCCTGCCAGTGGATTTGATCGCGCGTCTGTACGCCGCGCTGAATGAACATCAAGCCGAACTCGCCGTCGCCCGCACCGGCGATCAGCCGCATCCGGTGTTTTGCCTCACGCGCAAATCGGTACTACCGGGATTGACTGCGTTTCTGCAAAGCGGTGGGCGCAAGATTGATGCTTGGTATGCGGCG
>JAYUAH010000797.1:0-2857 GCA_043741415.1 Betaproteobacteria bacterium | reverse complement strand
AGGCAGTGTGTGATGAGGCCGGCATTCCAATCGCCGGCGGGCATTCCATCGATTCGCCGGAACCGATTTACGGTTTGGTCGCGCTGGGCCTGGTGCATCCGGACAAAGTCAAACGCAACGACCGCGCGCAAGCGGGCGACGTGCTGATACTCGGCAAAGGCCTCGGCGTGGGCATCATGAGCGCTGCCTTGAAAAAAGGCGAGCTACGCGCAAAAGCCTATGAGCAGATGATCGAAGCCTGCACCAAACTCAACAAACCCGGGCAGGCACTGGCCGATATGCCCGGCGTGCACGCGTTAACGGATGTCACCGGCTTTGGCTTGCTCGGCCACTTGCTGGAAATTTGCCGCGGCTCAAAACTGCAAGCGACGCTGAATTTCGCCAAGCTGCCGATCTTGTCCGCGGCAAAACATCTGGCGGAGCAGGGGTTCGTGACGGGCGCGTCCGATCGCAACTGGGCGAGCTATAGCAACGAAGTCACGCTATCGGCCGTTGCGCCCGACTGGCACAGAAAAATGCTCACCGATCCGCAAACTAGCGGCGGTTTGCTGGTGGCTTGCGATGCGGCGACGGCGCCCAAGGTGCTGGAAATTTTTGCGCAACAAGGTTTCAAGGATGCCTGCGAAATCGGCGTGATGAGTACTGGCGTGCCTGCTATACATGTTTTTTAAGTATTTGTTTTTAAACAGTTTTTTCTAGGCGTCTTTGAGCAATCCGCGCAGCGTTTTCCACACCGTTTCCAGCATCAGCGGTTGTGCGCGGATGGCTGGATGCGCGCCGTCCGCCTGAAACCACTCCGGCTTGTCCGCAAAGCCCTCCAGCAAAAACGGCACCAGCGCCAACTTGTGGCGTTTGGCGATGTCGACATACACCGCATGGAACTTGTGCGCATACGCGCTGCCGTAGTTGGGCGGCATACGCATGCCGATCAGCAGCACTTGAGATTTCGACTTCTGGCACGCATCTATGATGGCTTCGAGATTGTTGCGCATGGCCTTTACACTTTGTCCGCGCAAGCCGTCGTTGGCACCCAGCGCCAGCAGCACAATGGCGGGCTTGTGTTGCGCGAGCGTGGCGTTGATGCGTTTCAAACCGCCGAGCGTGGTTTCGCCCGAGATACTGACATTGGCTACCGTATAATCAGTTTTTTCCTGCTTCAAGCGCTCGGCAAGCAAGCTGACCCAGGCTTTGTCACGCGGCAAGCCGTAACCGGCCGACAAGCTGTCACCATAAACGAGCAGCGTGCGCGCCGCCGCCGGCGTTGCGCACACGGCCGATGGTACGCTTAGCACGCATAGCACCACAGCCCATAACAAGATAAGACGACGCATCATGCCTGATACTCCTGCGACCATGGTTTCCACTGCGATTGAAGTCTCTGCGATTGAAGTCTCTGCGATTGAAGTCTCTGCGATTGAAGTCTCTCTGCTCGGCAAACAGGTTACCACTGGCAGCACGACATTGACCATTTTGCGCGACGTGAGTTTCAGCATCGCAGCCGGCGAAGCGGTGGCAGTCGTGGGCGCATCCGGCTCCGGCAAATCCACCTTGCTGGCGTTGATGGCCGGGCTCGATACGCCGAGCACTGGCAGTGTGCACATCGCAGGCCAGGATTTGTTTGTACTGACCGAAGACGGCCGTGCCGCCTTGCGTGGGCGCAGCATGGGCTTTGTGTTCCAGTCGTTTCAGTTGCTGCCGGCGATGACGGCGCTGGAAAATGTGATGGTGCCGCTGGAGCTCGCGGGTAGCGATGGCGCCGCGGAAAAAGCCACCGCGCTTCTGTCGCGCGTGGGCTTGAGCGAACGGCTGCAGCATTACCCCAAGCAGTTGTCGGGCGGCGAACAACAGCGCGTGGCGATTGCGCGCGCGTTCGTAACCTCGCCGGCCATACTGCTCGCCGATGAGCCGACCGGCAACCTGGACGCCGCCACCGGCGCACAAGTGATCGATCTCATGTTTGAACTTAACCGCGAACGCAACACCACGCTGGTGCTGGTGACGCACGATGAGTCGCTCTCCGCACGTTGCGGGCGCGTGCTGCGCCTGGCCGGTGGGCGGCTGCTGTAGCGCGCTATGATGAATGAAATCAAGATGGCTTTGCGGTTGCTCATCCGCGATTTTCGCGCCGGCGAGTTGACCTTGATCGCCATCGCCGTGCTGATCGCGGTGGCGGGTGTGACCACCGTGGGCTTTTTCACCGACCGCGTGCAACTCGCGCTGAACCGTCAGGCGAATCAGTTGCTCGGTGCTGATCTGGTGGTGTCGCACGACCGTGCGCTGCCGCCGGAATGGACGCAGGAAGCACAGCGCCGCGGCTTGGCGGCGACACAAATGCTGCGTTTTCCCAGCATGGCGGTGCGCAGCGACAAAAATGTATTGGCCGATATCAAAGTGGTGGCGGCGGGCTATCCGCTGCGCGGCGAAGTGCGCATCGCCGACAAACTCTACGGCGAAGAACGCCGCGCGCCGGGTATACCGGTGCCGGGCACCATCTGGGTGGATGAGCGCATCCTGGCTCAACTCGGCGTGATGGTGGGAGATAAAATATCCATAGGAAACAAATACTTAGCTATAGCATCCGTCATGACGCAAGAGCCCGACGCTGCCATTGGCTTCATCAACGCCGGGCCGCGGGTGTTGTTGAACGAAGCTGATCTCGCCGCCACCGGTCTGGTGCAAACCGGCAGTCGCATTCGTTACCGGCTGCAAATCGCAGGCAGTGCAGAAGCGGTTGACGACTATCGCGTGTGGGTCGAGACGCGCTTGCAGCCGGGCCAGCGCATCGAAGGCATACGCGATGCACGCCCCGAAATCCGCTCGGCGCTGGAGCGTGCGGAAAAGTTTTTGAATATCGCCG
>JAYUAH010000796.1:0-2861 GCA_043741415.1 Betaproteobacteria bacterium | reverse complement strand
CGCGATTACAAAATAAACCGCACGGGCGGTGCATGTTGTTCCACTGCGCTTCGTATTTGCCGTTGCCGTTGAACACCTGCACGCGATGATTTTCACGGTCGGCCACATACACCCAGCCGTCGACGTCGGTGACGATGTTGTGCACGATGTTGAACTGGCCGGGGTCGGTGCCGGGCTCGCCCCATGACATCAGCAGTTTGCCGTCGGGGGAATACTTGTGCACCTTGGCGTTGCCGTATCCATCGGACACGTAAATATCGCCTGTGGGTGAGAGCGCGGTGTGCGTGCAGCGATGAAACGGCAGGCCGCTCATGTACGGCGTGGGTTTGCCGGGGGTGCCGATCTCCATCAGGATTTTCCCCATGGTGGTGCACTTGCGTACCACGTGACCACCGTCGTCGGTGAGATATAAAGTATCGTCGCTATCAATATGCAGGCCGTGCGCACGCGGGTATTGGCCCTCGCCCCACGAACGCAGAAAATCGCCGTCGCGGTCGAACACCATCATCGGATGCTCGCCGCGGTTGAACACGTAGACCTGATCTTTGCTGTCGCACGCCACCGCGCCGACATCCTTGAACGACCAGCCATCGGGCAGCTTGGCCCAGTTGTCGATCACTTCGTAACGATGCTCTCCACTGCCGAGTATGACGGACATTGCGCGCACTCCCTTGGGTTGATGGTCGTCCCGATTGTAACGAACAAACTCGCCGTCTTGCGGGTGATTCATCACGCTGATACCATAACAGGTCTTATACGTAAGTATTTGTTTTTATTGAAATTTTTGTTACCCTGTTTTTCTCTCATTGCGATCTCATCCCTATGCAAAACCGCTCATCGCTACACGCCTGCACGCTACTGTCGATGTTGGCCTCGATTGCGTTACCGAGCGTCACGCTGGCACAGACATTCCCCAGTAAACCGATACGCGTCATCGTGCCCGCGGCACCCGGCGGCGGCACGGATATTCTGTCGCGCATTCTGAGCCCCAAGCTGACCGGGCAGCTTGGGCAAAACATGATTATTGAAAATCGCGCCGGCGCTTCCACCAACATCGGTACCGAATTCGTGGCACGCTCGGCGCCCGATGGTTACACCGTTTTGATGGCGACCACACCGCACGCGATCAATCCCAGCCTGTTTCGCAAACTCAATTTCGATCCGCTGCGTGACTTCACCATGATCAGCCAACTGGCGCTCACCCAGAATGTGCTGGTGGTGCATCCATCGCTGCCGGTGAATAGCGTCAAAGAATTTATTGCGCTCGCCAAAACGCGGCCCGGACAGTTGACTGCGGGCACGTCGGGCGGCACCTCGGGATTTCTCGCGATTGAAATGTTGCGCGCGGCAGCTAATATTGATGTGCTCAATATTCCTTACAAAGGCGCGGGGTTGGCACTCAACGACATTATCGCCGGCCACTTGCAGTTTCAGGTGAATACCACGCTGGCGGCGCTGCCGTTTATCCAGTCAGGCCGGCTGCGCGCTATTGCCACCTGCGGGGCCAAGCGCACGGCGACATTGCCGCAAGTGCCCACCGTTGCAGAAACCATCAAGGGTTTTGAATCCAGCGGCTGGTACGCGCTGCTGGGGCCCGCCGGCATGCCGCGCGACGTGGTGCTGCGGCTGCATGGTGCATTCACCAAAGCGCTGCAAGCACCGGACATCGTTAAGCGGCTGACCGAGCAAGGCGTTGATGTGATCGCCGGTTCGCCTGATGAATTGACGACGTTGATGCCATTGGAAATTGCAAAATGGGCGGCGGCGGTTAAGGCTTCGGGGGCGAAGGGTGAGTAGGCCGTCAAACCGGCCTGCGCCAGAATAACGCGGTGGTGATGTGACGTGCCTAAAACGCGCGATACTTTTCCGTCGCCAACAACCGCACAATCTCCGCCTCAAGTGCTAAAACATCGTCAGCATTCAATGGCTCCAAATTCCACATCTGCGCTTTAAAATCCGCCGCGGTCGGCGGCAGCACCAGCGGTTGGCCCCAAGGCTGAATCGTGGCGCTGCGCGCGCGGCCATACAAATGCACGTGCAGTTCGTGGCGCCAGTTGCCGTTGTCCTGATAGTTGATGCGGCCGATGTCCACACCGCGTTGCGTCATCACCGTTGTCATCGCCCCGCCGCACACCATGGTGAGTTTCATCAATTCGATCGCCTGCTCGCGCGTGAGTTGCGTGCGGTGCTCCACCGCCACCTTCGGATTAATGATGAGATGCCCGCCATCACCGCGCGCAATATGCGGATGCGCCGGCGTGATCACGTTAAAATTTGCCGCTTCAAAGAGTTGCATGAATAGTTGCCGGCGCGAATGCGCTGCGTTTTCTAGTTTGCATCGCGCTGTTGGCCTGCGTAGCGCACGCTGCCGACGTTTGCCCGGCGCGGTTCTACTGACGCACGTCCCGCACTTCCGACGGCAGCCAAGACGGGAAGCCATCACCTGATTTTCGCGCGGGGCTCGCGCGTGCTGGTTCAGGGCTGACTACTTTGTTTTGCGCGGGCG
This sequence comes from Betaproteobacteria bacterium, assembly GCA_043741415.1. Classification (GTDB taxonomy): domain Bacteria; phylum Pseudomonadota; class Gammaproteobacteria; order Burkholderiales; family SG8-41; genus UBA5216. The sequence continues at coordinate 355 of JAYUAH010000796.1, read as the reverse complement.
ACTCAGCGGCGTTCTGCGCGGGTGCGGACGTGGACGTATTCGGTTGTGGCGCTGATGCCGCCGAAGCCTGCGTCGCCTTGTAGTCGGTCAGCACGCCGTTCGCATCGAAATAAAAAACGACGGCATCCCTGCCACCACCTACCAAAGCGCCCATCGCCGGCAACAGGTTTGCGGCAGCGGAACCGCCGTCCGCATTTGAATAAGCCACTGTCTGCGTGCCATCCCAGTTTTTCGACAGCACATTCGGGCGGCCGAATTTCTTCACAATCTCGCTGACGGTGGTTTGACCTTTGCGTACCTCGCTTAACTGCGAGGCGTCGATCTTAGTGCCGCCGCTGGCGCAGCCACACAACGC